>NZ_MAFX01000023.1:0-18460 GCF_001683555.1 Methanohalophilus sp. DAL1
GAACTAAATAAAGTACAAATGTAACTATCAAGCCTATGACGGCACCTTTGATCAAACCCATTTTTCGCCTCCATCAATATAAGCCCATATCAACCAGAATTAATTTAAATATTCCTATACAGAAGTCTCAAAGAGAGTGGATATGAACCAGAACGAACAATTTCAGGCCAATCTAGCAGATGCGAGAATCTTGTTCAGGGAAGAAGATGCAGTAATAAGAATAAAAGAACTTCCCACAATGATAATCGGGGATTTGCATGGAGACCTTGAAGCCCTGAACATGGTAATTTCAATTAAAGAAGAGTTAGAACCTGCAAATATAATATTCCTGGGAGATTATGTAGACCGGGGAAGAAATTCTGCAGAAGTCCTTTCAAGATTATTGAAATTAAAGATTGCCTCACCGAAAAATGTCTTCCTCCTGAGAGGGAATCATGAAACAAAGCAGATGAACGAGAAAAGGGGATTCTTTGATGAGCTGAAAGATAGTGAGCTGTTCAATTTTGCTAATATCGTGTTTGAAGAAATGCCTGTAGCAGCTGTAATAAATAAAAAAATATTCTGTGTCCACGGCGGTATCGAGGATATCAGAAAAACAACAACGATCACAAAACAAGATTCATTTAATTATCTCTGGAATGACCCCTCAGAGATACCGGGCCTGAACTTCTCCATAAGAGGAAGAAGCATACGGACCTTTGGCCCCGATATTGTGGAAGGATTCCTGCGCCTTAATGACCTCCAAATGATTATTCGTGCCCATAGTTCACTGGATACAGGATATAAATGGTGGTTTGGAAATAAATTACTATCAATACATTCCACGCTGAATAACCATGGGACACCCGTAAAGGGTGCTGTATGCCTTATAAAAAAGGATCAACTGGACATATACACATATGGAAAAACGGGAGATGGTGCAAGGATTATTGACAAAACCAGGCATGATCTTTGATTGTAAAATACCCTGGCATCCGAAAAAGCCCTAATTATATTAGACAGACATCCCATATATACAAAAAAGGAAATGGAATTATACAAAGTATTCGCCGTTAACATTTAAATAATAGAACAACCCTCATTTTATAGTGGGACAGATTAGCAAGTCTGCCCGGCCCCCGCACAGTCCGGGAGCAAATATCATACAACCACCTTTGTTGATTCTGGCCGGCACGAAACCGGCCGGATCACAAGCTTTTTTGAACAAACAATATGTATCATTAATGAATAATATAGCCTGAATGAAAGACTTCAGACTCCATATTTATCATGCCCGTCAATGTGATCCCAAAAAGTGCACAGGCAAAAGACTCAAAAAATTTGATCTGGTCCGACTGCATGAAAAAATACATTCACTCCCAAAGGGATCCATCTTACTGGACCCACTGGCAGAAAAAGCCCTTTCGCCTGCAGACAGTGAGATTTCAAACATTATTGTCCTTGATTGTTCCTGGAATACCGTGGAAGAAATTTTTCCTAAACTGTTGCGCCGCAAGTTACAGCATCGTGCGCTGCCCTTTCTACTAGCTTCAAATCCGGTGAATTTTGGCAAACCTTTTAAGTTAAATTCTGTCGAAGCTTTTGCCGCAGCTTTGTATATTCTGGGAAATAAAGAGCAGGCAGAAAATATTCTGTCAAAGTTTAGATGGGGACATACTTTTCTGGAACTTAACAGACAACCTCTGGAAGATTATAGTAAAGCGAACAATAGTGAGGACATTATACAAATCCAAAATGAATACATCTGAGTAGGAGGTAAAATATGGAGATACAGATTGGAGTTATAGGGGCCGGGTCCTGCGACAGTGAAATCGACAGCCTTGCAGAAGAGGTGGGAAGAGAGATTGCAAAAAGGGGAGCATACCTTCTTTGTGGTGGCATGGGAGGTGTTATGGAAGCTGCCTGCAGGGGATGTAAAAAAGAAGGTGGCAAAACTGTTGGAATACTTCCCGGGTCTTCTGCAAAACAAGCAAACCCTTATGTTGACATCGCCATAGTAACGGACATGGGACACGCAAGAAATGCAATCATTGCGGCTTCATGCGATGCGGCTATAGCAGTTGGTGGGGAATATGGTACATTATCAGAGATTGCATTGTCTATTAAAAACGGCAAACCAGTCATCAGACTTTGTTCAAAGTGGGATATTGAAGGAACAATCCCTGCCCATTCGGCAAAAGAAGCGGTAGATATGGTATTCAAAAAAATAAATTGAGACTACATTATTGATATTTGCTGAAAGATACATTTATATGCAATGACTCTTTTGACAGAAATATTTATAGAAAATAGAAAAAACAACTTATAACGTGATCCTCAATGCATCTGATAATAGCCGAAAAACAAATTGCAGCAAGACGAATTGCATCTATTCTCAGTCCAAAAAAGCCGCAGAAAAAAAGGATTAGCGGTATTGACTCCTATGAGTTTGGGAACGATGAGAAAACCATAGTTATCGGGCTTAGCGGACATATAGTCCAGCTCGATTTCCCTCCCGCATACAATAACTGGCAGAAGGTTGAAGCAAAAGAACTCGTAGACGCCGAACTTATTATTACACCTACCCACGCAAAAATTGTGAGCGCCCTGAAAAAACTCGGTAAAAAAGCAACAAAGGTTACTATTGCCACTGACTACGACAGGGAAGGTGAACTTATTGGTGTTGAAGCTCTCAATATCGTAAAAGGAGTAAACGAAAACATCGAGTATGAAAGGGCAGTATACAGTGCAATCACACCTGCAGCTATCAAGGAAGCATTCGAAAACACTACAAAAATCGATTTCAATCTCGCAGATGCAGGACATTCCAGACAGGTAATTGATCTGGTATGGGGTGCCAGTCTCACACGTTTTATTTCCCTGGCCTCCAGAAGACTTGGAAAGCAATTCCTATCGGTCGGACGTGTACAGTCACCAACCCTTGCCCTTATTGTGGACAGGGAAAAAGAGAGAGAGGTTTTTGTACCTGCACCTTACTGGGAAATATATGTAGACCTGGTTAAAAACGGAGAAAATTTCAAGGTCAGGCATAAGAAAACCCGCTTCTGGGAAAAGGAAGAAGCAGACAGGGTATTTGGAGTTATTGGTGATGAAGCACTGGTTTCCTCCCTGGAAACTTCCACTAAAGAAGACAAGACACCCATGCCGTTCAATACAACCGAATTCATAAGGGCTGCCAACTCGATTGGATTTACCCCGGCCAATGCCATGAGAATAGCAGAATCCCTCTATACCAACGGTTATATTTCATACCCCAGAACCGACAATACTGTCTATCCCTCAACAATTGACCTGAGAGAACAGATAGAAATGTTCTCTAAAGGCCATTTCAGTGAATATGCAAAAAAACTGTTGGCAAAAAAAGAGCTCAAACCCACAAAGGGAAAGAAAGAAACTACAGACCATCCGCCAATCTTTCCTGCATCAGTTGCGAAGAAATCCCAGCTTAAGGAAGATGAATGGAAAGTGTATGAACTTGTAGTCAGGCGGTTCTTT
Organism: Methanohalophilus sp. DAL1; assembly: GCF_001683555.1. Taxonomy (NCBI): domain Archaea; kingdom Methanobacteriati; phylum Methanobacteriota; class Methanomicrobia; order Methanosarcinales; family Methanosarcinaceae; genus Methanohalophilus; species Methanohalophilus sp. DAL1. The sequence continues at coordinate 3,496 of NZ_MAFX01000023.1, forward strand.
GCCACTTTTGCCGAAAATGCAGAATGGGAAACCATGAAGGTCAGTTTTGACATCAATGAAGAGGAATTCAGGGCAAATGGTTCCCGGCTTGTAAAGCCAGGATGGAGATGGTACTACCCATACAATGCTCCGGAAGATCGATTGTTCCCTGCTTTGGAAGAAGGGGAGATACTTCCTGTTAATGATAAAGAAATGCTTGATAAGGAAACGAACCCCCCGGGCAGATATGGTCAGGGAAGACTCATCAAAATGATGGAAGACATGGCGCTGGGAACAAAAGCCACACGTCATGAAATTATAAGCAAACTTTACTCAAGAGCATACGTGCATGGCAATCCCCTCCAGCCTACCCAGACTGCATATGCGGTGGTAGAAGGGCTGGAAAATTATGCCCCCACAATTACCAGACCAGACATGACCAGTACTCTCGAAGAAGACATGGACCGCATTGCAGAGGGTAATATATCTGAAGAAAAGGTACTGCAGCAATCCAGGGACATGCTGAAAGATGTCTTTAAGGAACTGGAAGAGAACCGTGAGAAAATATCCGAATCCCTCAGGGAAGGCCTGAGAAAAGATAAGATCATAGGCAAATGCCCGGATTGTGGTTGTGACCTGATCGTACGCCGCTCACGCCGGGGGTCAAGATTTATCGGATGCGAAGGATACCCTGACTGCACATTTTCCCTGCCCCTTCCAAAAAGCGGACATATACTTGTTACCGACAAGACATGTGACAAACACAGCCTGTACCACATAAAAGTAAAGGGGCAGAAGAAAAGAGCATGGGATCTGGGGTGTCCTTATTGTAACTACCTTGAATGGAAAGAAGAACAAAAGAAAGAAAAAGCTGCAACTCCGCGACCGGAAAAGATCAGTGATATTCCGGGTATCGGGAAAGTTACCGAAGAAAAACTAAATTCTGCAGGCATTTCAACTGTCGATGAACTTGAAAATTCAGATGCAAACGAAATTTCAAAAACTACAAATATACCTCTGGGTAAAATAATCCGATGGCAGGAAGCAGTTGCATATTAAGAGGGAGAAAACTATGCGTATTGATTTTAAAGGGGGTTGCAGGGAGGTAGGGCGATCTGCAATTCTGGTGAATGAAGAGATTCTGATAGATTACGGCATCAAGCCGGGAGACCGACCCGACTATCCAGTTGATGGTATTTTTCCGAAAAGCATTTTTGTTTCCCACGGCCATCTTGACCATTGCGGAGCGGTTCCCAACCTCATGGACCTGAGTCCAGAGGTGTACATGACACATATGACCTCCAGGTTTACTGAAATCCTGGGCAGGGACACACTCAAAATATCAGAAAGAAGAGGATTACCAGAACCGTATGATGAAGGAGATTTGCAGAAACTTTCCCAGATTACAAGAAGAAAGCACTTTGGAGAAGAGGTCAGGACAAACGACTATCTTGCCAGGATATATAGTGCAGGGCACATACCGGGTGCATCATCGATATACCTCGAGGACAATAAAGGGGAAAGCCTGCTTTATACCGGTGATATAAGTACCAGTGATTCCAGGCTTGTATCAAAAGCTGACACATTGCCTGATGTAGATGTATTGATTACAGAAAGCACATACTTTGGAGAAGACCACCCACCCCGAAAGGAAACCGAGAAAGCATTTATTGAGTCTGTTATTGATACAATTGATATCGGTGGTACGGTCATTATCCCTGCTTTTGCCATTGGACGGACACAGGAAATTATGATGTTACTCCATTCAGAAAAGATTCCCTGTTTTGTGGATGGCATGGGAGTGGCAATGACAGATGAGATGCTGAATCATCCAGAATACCTAAAATATCCAAAAAAACTGGAAAAGGCATTTGGTTTTGCTACTACTGTAAAAGGAAACAAGAGAAATAGAATTCCTCTGGAAGGTTCGGTCATAGTAACAACTGCGGGAATGCTTAATGGAGGCCCTGTACTCTATTATCTGGATAAGAAAGCTGACGATCCGAAAACAAAAGTAATGCTTACAGGATATCAGGTCGAAGGAACAAACGGCAGACTTGCTCTTGACAGTGGTTTTCTCGAAATAAATGACCGAATACAACATCTGAGGTGCAAACTGGAGCAATACGATTTTTCGGCCCATTGCGGGGATAAAGAGTTGAAAGAACTTGTAAGGGACTTTTGCGACAGGGGAACTGAAACCGTGTACACAATGCACGGGGATGATGCGGAGGGGTTCGCACAATGGATAATGGATGAAATCGGTGTTGAGGCCTATGCTCCTGCAACCGGTGAAACCCTTATGACCCGATGAAATCATTCCTGACTGACCTGAGGTCATCCAGAGTATTAATATTTTGGAGGCATGCAAGGAGTGGATCCATTTTTTCTATTTCCGCTATGTCCACTTCAACCATGTCATTCATTTCAAATACGGGTGACAGAATGAAATACCTGTTATCCCGTATCGACTTTTCAATGAGGGGAATCAGCAGGCAAACCCTGTAAACTGCACAGAGAGGCTCATAACTGTCATTTTTTCTTTTTATGAGAGCGCAATTATGGCCTTTTGCTTTTGAGAAGAGCAACTCAACTATTTTCGGGTCAGGAAAAGGCATATCACAGGCTGTGACAAAAATATATTCATAGGAGGCAGCTTTCAATCCTGCCAATATGCCCGCAAGGGGACCTACCCCTTCATACTCGTCAAAAGCCGTTGGTAATTCTCCCGTAACTGGAGCAAGTAAATCATATTGGTGTTTATCCCGCAGGGATATTATTATTTCATCCACAAGCGGCTCAAGTGTGCTGATTATCCGACTGATTACAGGCATCCCTTCTATCTCTATCAGGGCCTTTTCTTTATAACCAAAACGTTTTCCTTTTCCTCCTGCAAGTATCAGGGCCGAACGTGGCATAGTGCCAACAATCCCGACATTAAATATTACACTTTCGCACAATATCCGAAACAATTAAAGACCAGTATTATCAATCCGTTATGCATGGAACAAAATCCTGAAAAAAAAGAAGTAGCAGAAATGGCGAGGATCGTATTAGCAGCAGCCAGAACTGCTCCAAAGGGTAAAGGAATTGATGATATAGTAACTGCCCTGGCCGATAGAAAAGATATGGAAGATATCGCAACCGAGATGGAAAATATCGCTGATGAAAAGAGTGATGGATTCCAGTTCCTGAAAAGGGATGCAGCAAATGTCAGGCAGGCGGATGCCTTTATAGCTATAGGAGTCAAGCATGCCGAGCCGCTTAAATTGAACTGTGCTGCCTGCGGCTTTGCAACATGTACAGAAATGAAAGCTCAAAAAATAATAGAAGGAGATTATGCGGGTCCTAACTGTGCTTTCAAGAACATAGATCTCGGAATTGCTATTGGATCTGCTGTGGCTAAAGCAAAAGACCTGTGCATAGATAACCGCATAATGTACTCAGCAGGAAACGCCGCACGTTCACTGGGTTTGGTTGAAGCGGATGTCGTTATGGGAATTCCATTAAGCGTTTCAGGAAAAAGCCCTTTCTTTGACAGGAAATGGCCCTGAATATCAGGTTATACCACGACGGCGCTCACTTCTATATTCATCCACAAGGGATTTTAATTTCTCTTGCTCTTTTTCTTTTTTCCAGTGATCAGCTTTGTCAAACCAGTTTTCAATTGCAATTTTCAAAGTTTTAGGAGATACAACTGCAAAATCACCCTCCTTTTGTATTTCCAGACCTTCAATTACAGGAATGCTTTTCTCGAAAAATACCTCTTTTGCCGCATAAGATATTTCTGCAGGCACGATCAGTGCTTTTGGTGAATAATCTGCAAGCAGGCCAGCAGTTGAAGCGCTTCCTCCACTGGGGTCCTGGAAATAAACGACATCACCTTTTTTTAAGCCATATACATCTGCTACATTCAGGATGGCTTCACGGCTAAAAGAGGAAATGACCTTTACAGGAATGCCTTCCCCCCTGCTTTCCATCTTTTTTATACGTTTAAGGCGATTTACCTGAGCCCTGGAATTATGAAGCCTCTTATTCAGACGTTTGATATCCCTTTTAAGGTTCGCAATTTTCTTATTACGAATTGAAATCTCTTTTTCCTTCTGCAGTTTAATGCGTTCAGTTTCACGCATTTGCCGAATTTTTGATTCCAGGTTGGAGATTGTACTATCCCTTGACCTGCGTTGACCAACGAGCTCTTTCACATATTCCTGTAATTCAGCGATCTCCAAATCCCTGCGTTTAAGTTTTTCTGTCATTTTACGGTAGGTTTCATCATCAATATCATCAGAAGAAGAGCCAGAAGTTTCTGCTACACTTTTTTGGGCCTTAGTTGCTTGCTTGTGTTCTTTCAAAGAATTAATGGCCTCTTCTATGGATGAACCTTTGATGACTTCGACTTTTATTCTATCGATATCCATGTAAGGAGGAGACTTGCTTTCAATCTTCAGGAAAAGCTGTCTGTATTTTTTATAAGCTGATATGGCAGCGGAAAGGGAATCCCTTTCATGGTCATTGGAATAGCCATAAGGTTTAGCCAGTTCAATCTTTTCATCCGATGGAATGGGACCACCGGGGGAATAACTGACAGCACTGAAACTACGCCTGATTTTTTCCACTGCTGCAGGCATCGGGTATACATCGGTCGCCACTATTGCAGGTTTGCCGTATTCAGAAATAAGTTTCACCACTTCATCATGGGAAATACCCCGATAACTGGCGCAATGTAGAACATCACCTTCAAGAGAAAGTATGGAGAGGCCAACAGTCGTGCCCGGATCAACACCCACAATAGTAGGCCTGCGTTCTTTGCTTTTCAAAGGTATATACTGTATCTTATCCCTCACAAAACTCCTGACATTTACCTGCACATCCGAACCGGATGAGGGATGGATGGGTACATCGCACTTGCGTGCATTAACGGTAAATTCACACCTGACATATCCTCCAAAGCCCTTGACGACTTTGCTTGTGTAATTGAAGTTGCGCTCCTTTGCCGCTCCTTTAAGTATCGATTCAATCTCACGGCTTTTGACTTTCACAGCTCCGTGAACCTTACGACAATAACGATTCTGACTCCAACCTCCCCTGCCAAGAGAACGTGCCCTGCTTACCTTTATTTTTGTTTTATCCTCAAAAAGGGATACTTCCACCCCTACTCCCATTTCAGCCAGTCTTGCACAGGCTTCTGCTTCATCCCCGGGATCACGGGGATTTATTGAAATATCATACTTGTGGGCAAGAAAGGGCAGGGAAACCTGCTTCAATCCACCTGTGACCTGTACGAGTTTCACACCAGAAGGGAGTTTTTCCAGGAAATGAATCAATTCCTTCTTATCTTTTGCCAGTTCATAGATATTATCTACAGCTATTATCATTGGATGATCATCTTTTATCATCCTGAAAATACGATGCATTTTCAACATCGAATGCCTGTAAACCGAACCGTCTTTCAGAATAGCAACTGCATAACGTGGAACCTGACCGGAACGCGGCGACCCCCCGGCAACGTCTATACCATAAATGGCATTTGATGTCATTATCTGTATTTTTGTTTGTATTAATCTTTAATATTATCGGTACTGGATACTATCTGTCCATATAATGCGTCGACATCTCTTTTCAGATTATATTTTTTCTTGAAATGAGCAGCTATGTTCGAAATATCACGCATTAGGAGCTCCTCTGCATGAGGATGAGACGGAGTTACATACTGAGGCCAATCGATAATCTGCACACCTTTGGGATTGACAAAAATATTGTACTCACTCAGATCGGCATGAATTACATTATGGCAATAGATATTTTCGACCTGCTCCATTATCATATCAAAAAAGATTTCGGGATCTTCCAGTCTGACCTTGAACAAAAGTTCTCCTTTGGCAGGTTCCATTACTATAGCATGCCTGTTACGGTCAATAGGTTTGGGAATGCTTATATCAGGATACAGACGGGACATTATTTCATATTCACGACCCGCCGCAAGCCGGGCGGCATATATCCAGGAGAAATGTTCTTTATTAACAAGGTGTCCACGGACCCTTTTGACATCCCTGAAACTGGTGCGCCCTTCCCTGTGGAATTTGACTATCACCGTTTCCGGATCACCTATGGGCAATTCAGGTTCTTTCATACCTTCATGAACAACCGATTCCTTGCCCACACCGATTTCATCCCCAAGGGCACAGATACTACCCCGTTTTACCAGTGCATTGATAGCCAGAGCATCATAACCATTGAAATACAGCCTGTAGCCTTCATAAGGTCTTGTTGTTGCCACGACAAGCTCTTTTTCAATCAATTCACCTAATAGATAAGCCAGATTCTGATGGTCGATACGTGTATATTTCACAAGTTCATCAAAAGGCACCCATTCATGGTCTTGCATGCCTACTTCAATACCTGTTAGAATACGAAAGTCCCTGGAGGTTATACCAGGAAATAACCTGAGTACATCGGCAATCATTGTATCACAGAATAAAAGGATAATTAAGAGTGCCTCTTTTTGGCCTCTTCCACTTCATCTATTATATCGGGATATTCCCGGAAAACAGAAAGTATATCCAGAGCTGCCACAAGGTCCACAACCCCTATTGAACCAACTAATTCTCCGTCAGGGGTCATTATCGGAGTCACTGCAACCGCCTTCCCTTTATACACACCTTCTTTGGGAACTGTGCGGATGGTGGCCTTGTCCTCCAGGACTTTTTCAAGTACAGGACCTGTATAATCCCAATCTACAACTTCCCCCCTTTCCATTCGGATACCCTTACAGTTTACACTGCGCATGGTAGTCGGTATGCCCAGAAGAGAGTGAACCGCAGATGCAATTGGCTCCAGGTCCTCTGCAGTAGAGTCTTTACATATTTTCAAGCATATCATAATTCCACCTTACATACTAATAGGCTTCAAAAAATATAATACTTATCGAAAAACAAAGAAAAACATCTCTTTAGATGCCTTCGATGTACTTGAAAGCAGAATAAGCCGCAATGGCTCCGTCCGAGGCTGCAGTAATTACTTGGTAAAGGGGAGATTGCCTGCAATCACCGGCGGCAAATATGCCTCTGGCAGATGTTGCCATCGATTCATCAGTGATTATGAAACCTTTATCGTTCTTTTTAACATTAACAAGATCGGTGTTGGGATTCAGGCCTATATGGATAAAAGCACCGTTTACAGGAAGTTTTTTTGTTTCTTCAGTAATTACATTATGTACCTGCAGGGATTCAACAATATCTTTTCCTTCTATTGCATCCACAACACTATCCCATACAAGTTCAATATTTGGACGGTCAAATGCCCTGTCCTGCAGGATTTGTGATGCTCTCAATTTATCGCGATGATGAACTACGTACACCTTTGAAGCAATATCTGAAAGGAATATAGCATCTTCAATAGCCGATTCCCCGCCACCGATCACCGCTACTTCTTTGCCGGAGAAAAAGGGACCGTCACAGGTGGCACAGTAAGAAACACCTCTGCCCAGGAATTCCTTTTCACCCGGTACATCCAGTTCCCTGGGAGAAGAACCTGTTGCGACAATGAGTGATTTACTTTTTATTTCTTCCTCACTGGAAGAAACAATAAAATGTCCACCTTCTTCAGTCACGGAGTTGAGTTCCATGACTTTAAAAGTGACCCCGGCCTGTTCTGCATGGTCAAGGAATTTTCCCATCAGTTCCATTCCACCGATCGAGGGAAAACCTGTATAGTTTTCGATCGTTTTTGCAGTGCTTATCAAACCACTCATGCTGTCCTTATCAACAAGCAAAGTATCCAGTCCATATCTGACTGCATAGATTGCAGCCGTAACTCCTGCGGGTCCGGCACCCAGAATTATTAAATCATACATCAATATCCCGACATTTAAAGATTACTTGATACTTTCAAGAGCTTCATCTTTGGAAGGAATACCTATAAAGGCCACCTCTCCATCGATCACAGTCGTTGGCACAGCCATCACAGAATATTCCTGAGCTATCTTTTGCCCCTCATCAGATTCTACATCGATCTCTTCATATTCAAAATCATGTTCCTCTTTGAGGTCTCTCCAGATCTTTTCAGCCTTTGGACAATTGTGACACCAGCTTGCATATAAAAGAACTACTTTTGGCATATAATCCCTCTTAATTTATTCACTAATTAAGGTTGGTTTCAGAATATATCAATTTAATTGAGGTTTAATGAATTTTCAGATATCAAGGAAGAGTTATAGCAGCTGATTATCTCCATTAATAGAACAGAATTTTATTTCAAAGCAAAGAAGACACTGGCAATGATAGATCGTATGCCCTGACAATAAATTTAAATGTGATGACATTAATGTACATATAGATACATCAAAGTACATAGGTGTCCAGATGCATCCGAAGATCGAACAAATAATCCAAAAATCAAAAGAAAGGGCAGACGCACTTTCTGAAAGTAACACACACACCAGATGTAATGATAGAAGGGATATTTTCGAATCCATCGGGCTTGTCTGTAAAAGAGGACACATACCTATAATTGCCGAAGTAAAACCTGCTTCACCAACAGGAAAATTTGCTGATGTAAACCCGGAAATGGCCTCACAAATTGCCTGTAATATGGAAAAAGCGGGAGCTGTAGCCTTATCTGTCCTTACGGAACCCTGTTACTTTGAGGGAAGTATAGAAAACCTTGAAAGTGCAAGGAAACATACTTCCATACCTGTTTTGCGCAAAGATTTTATTGTGGACAAAAACCAGATGCATGAAGCAAGCAGTGATCTCATATTGTTGATTGCAGGGGTACTGGGTAAAAGGCTACCGGAATTCATAGAAATCGCCCGGAGAAGGAACATCGAGCCTCTTGTAGAAGTACACAATAAAAAAGAGCTTGATTATGCACTTGAATGTGACACAATCCTCATAGGGATAAATAACCGCAGTTTTGAAACCCTTGAAATCGATCTGGAAACAGCTGAAAAACTCATTCCCCTCGTGAAAGAACATGACCGTAAATACAACCAGAAACACCTGATAATAGGGGAAAGTGGAGTCAAGAGCACAGATGATGCGGCAAGGATGATCAAGGCAGGGGCTGACGCTTTGCTTGTTGGAACCTACCTTATGGAAGGCAATCTTAAAGAAAAAATGAAACAACTTATTGAAGCAAATAAGAATCAGGAGATAGTATGAATCATTATTATGGAGACTACGGTGGACAATACGTACCGGAAATATTGATGCCGGCACTTCAAGAACTTGAAGAAGCGTATGAGCAATACAAGGCAGACCCGGAGTTTACCTCCCAGCTTAATGACTACCTTGAAAATTATGCCGGAAGAAGTACGCCCCTATATTATGCAAAGAACATGAGTGCTAAATACGGCATAAAAATCTACCTCAAGCGGGAAGACCTCGTACATGGAGGAGCACATAAACTCAACAATACCCTGGGACAGGCCCTTCTTGCAAAATTCATGGGCAAAAAAAGGTTAATCGCAGAGACAGGAGCCGGCCAGCACGGCACCGCAACTGCCATGGTGGGAGCAAAACTGGGATTTGAAACCATGGTATACATGGGATCAAAAGATGTAAAGAGACAGCTTCCAAATGTCTACCGTATGAAACTGATGGGTACTGAGGTAGTATCAGTTGATACCGGTTCAAAGACAATGAAAGATGCAATAAATGAAGCATTAAGGGACTGGGTAACAAATGTCGGGGATACACACTACCTCATTGGATCGGTAGTCGGCCCACACCCGTTCCCGAAGATTGTGAGGGATTTCCAGAGTGTTATCGGCAGGGAAGTAAAGGAGCAAGTCATGAAAGTGGAGGGAAGATACCCGGATTCTATCGTGGCCTGTGCAGGCGGCGGAAGTAATGCAATGGGTATTTTCTACCCCTTCCTGGATGATGAAGTGAATCTTTTTGCAGTAGAAGCAGGCGGTGAAAAACTCAGGGAAGACGATAAAATCGCCTATCATTCAGCATCCCTGGCAACAGGGAAGGAAGGTATACTGCATGGTGCCAGAACTAAGGTCCTGCAGAACAGGGATGGACAGATACTGGAATCCACATCAGTAGCAGCCGGCCTGGATTATGCAGGCGTGGGACCCGAACTTGCCCGGCTCTCAGAAACCGGCCGGGTGAAACCCTGTTACATAACTGACATGGAAGCCCTTGAGGCATTCCATGAGCTTAGCAGGCTGGAAGGAATAATCCCTGCACTGGAATCTGCACATGCCATTGCATATGTAAGGAAAATGGCAGATCATGGCATACTGGGTGATACAGTAGTTATAAATCTCTCCGGAAGGGGCGATAAAGATCTCCAGACTATTATGGATATGGAGGAGTGAATATGCGCATCAGTCAAAAATTTGAAGAACTTAAGGACAAAAATGAAAAAGCACTGATCGCCTATGTCTGTGCAGGGGACCCCGATCCGGATACCACACCTTCTATTGTAAATGCGCTTGTTGAAGCCGGCGCGGATATAATAGAACTGGGTCTGCCTTTCTCCGATCCTGTAGCAGACGGGCCAACCATACAGGCCGCAACCTGCCGTGCAATTGAGGCCGGCATGAACACAGAGAGCTATTTTGAGATGATAAAAGGCCTGGAAGTAAATGTTCCTCTCATTTGTATGACCTATTACAACCTCATATATCGCCAGGGTAGTGAAAATTTCGTGAAGAAGTGCGCTGATGCGGGAATTTCAGGATTGATTATACCCGATCTGCCATTGCATGAAGCAGATGAACTGATCGAGATATGCAAAGAGGAAGGAATTGATAATATATTTCTTGTCGCACCAAATACAAGCGATCAGAGACTGGATGCAATTAGCAGCAAAAGTTCGGGTTTTATATATATAGTATCCAAACTAGGGGTTACCGGAGAAGGAAAAAACATCTCGTCCAATGTAGCAGGCCTTCTGGATAAAATCAATTCAGACCTTCCAAAAGCCGTAGGTTTTGGAATATCAAACAGAAAACATGTAGAAGAAATGGTCGCTGCAGGAGCTGATGCGGTAATCGTGGGTTCTGCCTTTGTAAATATAATAGCCAGCAAAGATAATGTAATATCCCGCTTAAAGGAAATAACAAAGGATTTGAAAGAAGGGTGCCGATAAGATTTTAACTGAAAATTTGGTCAACAAACCAGTGAGGATCGAATTTTATCAGGTCCTCATAATCCTGTCCCATACCGAGGAATACAATGGGTTTACCGGTTACGTATGCAATGGAAATTGCAGCTCCGCCTTTTGAATCGGCATCTGTTTTAGTAAGGATGGAGCCATCAACTGGCACTGCCTCATTGAACTGTTCAGCCCTTTCGACAGCATCATTACCTGCAACCGCCTCGTCTACAAAAAGCACAAGATCCGGAGCACTTACACGGCATATCTTCTGGAGCTGTGCCATCAGATTTACATTGGTATGCATCCTGCCTGCAGTATCAGACAAAACTACATCACTATCATGAGCTTTTGCATACTGTACAGCATCATAAACAACAGCTGCAGGATCGCCTCCTTCCTGATGTTTAATCAGTTTTACACCGATGCGCTCAGCATGTACCGCAATCTGGTCAATAGCCCCTGCACGGAATGTATCCCCTGCTGCAATTACGACAGACTTATTCATGGCTTTAAGGCGATGAGCAATCTTGGCAATAGAAGTCGTCTTCCCTGTTCCATTAATACCAACAAAAACAATATTTACAGGTTTCTCATGATTATCGATGAATTCATCAAAATCGAATACATTAGCAGACATGACATCATTGATTGACTTTTTCAATGCATCTTCTACGATCTTGCTTGTGTTGCCACCTATCTTCTTACGGCTGCCTACAAGTTCTTGTTTTACATCAGTAACAATCTTTTCAGAAACCGAAATTGCAATATCACTTTCCAGAAGAGACATCTCCAATTCCCAGAGGATATCTTCGACGTCCGCTTCGTCAAGAATAAACTCCCTTTCAAAAACCAAAGCTTTGGCTTTATGTGCAAACCCTGTTTTATTTTCATCCTTAGTCCCAGTTACAGCCTCTTTTTCCTCAAATCTACCACCTTCTGCTGCAGCTTCAGGCTCAGTAGCGGATGATTCTTCCACCGGAGTGGCTTTATCTTCAATTTTGGAACTGAAATTTTGCTTAAATCCTGAAAGTTTGTTCTTAAGCTTATTAAACAAGGTTATGCTCCATAAAAATTATTGCTGTGGCTGTTGTTGCTGTTGTTTTGCCATAGACTCAATGGACTGGATGCGCTGATTGATCTGTTCAAGGTTCTGATTCATCTGTTCCAGTACCTTCTGCAAATCTTCTTTGCGCTTATTAAGAGTGATTTTGGCTCCATCAACATCCTTTTCGACACTAATCCCGGCACCGACCTCAACAACAACTTTGTTGTCATTGGCTATATGTGCATTTATAAACGAACCCGCACCTATAGGAACAAGTGTATCGGGATTTTTGGAAAATGATTGGAGATCCTCAAGAGTCGTTATTGCCCGCCCACAGTCATCAATGGACATCTGCAACATATTTGTCTGCTGCTGTATGGTCTGGGCACGTTTCTGGAGCTCCCTGTGCTGAAGGGCCAGGTTCTGGATATTCTGCTGACCTTCTTCTGCCATATAATCATGCCTCTTCGACACTGTCTATCTTTATCAAGTAGCGCTTGATACCGTTCTTGCTTCCAAAAAGGGAATAAACTTTCTCAACTGCGTTCTTTTCATTCTGGCTTTCCACATTTTTTGTGAATTTTTCCCAGATATGACCCGCTTTGAATGTGCCTTTTACAACAAAGTCGCTCATAAAATCACCCGCATAATATGTTAAATCAATCAAACATCAATGCATCTTCAATTCTTCCAAGTTCATGACCTGTGGTTTCCGAACCTGCAACATATCCAGAAGAATTAGCAAGCACACCGGAACCTACTACCTGGGATCCGTAATTTACAGTACCTATTTCCACATTAAGTCCAAAAAGATTCTCAAGAATGGAAACTTCTTCCTGTTTTATCATTGGATGGGCAAGCAATCCATGATTGGTAACCACACCCGCCATTCCCACAGTTTTGATACCGGCAATCGTGCCTCTTCTGACATCAACTGAAAGAGTCTTTTCGATTATTTCAATTGCTTTGTCAGAGATATCCGGATGGACAAGAGCTGCTGAATCATTGGCAAGCACTATGTTTCCTATTGCCGATAGATTATCTGGAACCTCTGCTACTGGAAGGTCTATTTTTTTAGGAAGGGGACCTGAGCCTTTCGGCACAAGGAATCCTGAGGAATTCCCTTTTGAGAGGGAACCCACGACTACACTCCCATTTACAAGAGTGGAAACTACTTCCACCTCAAGTATATCTTCCAGCATACCAGATGTCTTATCGTTCGTACCCGGAGGCACAAGGGCGAAATCCTCTGTACAGGTTGCAAATACCCCTATTACGGGATTTTCATATATGTTTAGGGTTCGGATCATAAATTATTTCGAACTTGGAATTGTATCGGCATTCAAATTATGCCAATTCTGCCTGAACCTCACCATCTTCGAACATTGCTGCCCGTATCCGGATTGAGGAAGGTGGCTTCTCGGCTCCGCGATTCCAGACCAATTCATTGATACTGCTATCAATTTTGACCTGTTCAGGAGACGCCCTCATGTGCCTGACCAGGTATTTCTTTACCAGGGTCATCGCACGAGTTGTACGTTTCCATTTAGGGGCCAGTTTTGCATCCCTGAGCGGAATGGTATAAACCTGTTCTTTTACGATATCATCTACCATTGCCATTACCTCATTTCACTTTAAGGCTGTTCCTTCTCCAGTGCCTTCTCTTGGGATGACTGACAACCTTTCTGTTTGACTTGATAATTGCCCATGTAGGAACCCTCTGGTTCTGGACGTGGGCCTTTGCCAATCTCATTTTCTGTCCTTTCGTGTTATGGCTCACTTGTCTCACCTGATCCACGTTGCTCTCAAATTTATATTTATAAATCAATTAATGATATAAAATTTTAATTGGTAGCCTTTTCCTTAATTTTCCTCAACACTCTCGATTGAACGTGTTCGGGAAATATGGAAAGGACCTTTTCATCATCATATTCCTGTCGAATCAAATACCTTAATTCAGTTTCATAATCCGCCTTGGAAATTCTGTCACTCAATCCTTCTTCAACTTCAAGATGTTCACAAACCATTAAATCAACCGCAGCACGGCCAAATCCTTGCAGAGGGGACGCACAATGCACCCCATACCGATCCTCAATGCTGCGTAGTCTGGATATATCCATCCTGGGCACCCGGTCATCACGTCTTATCCCATCAACGATCATATCAACACTACCACATGCCGCTATTTTTTCGAGGGCATGTGAATGAATATGATTTATCGCATTATTTGGGAAATTGTCTTCAACTGCCATCTCAAGGGCATCATCCAGAACTGAACGCTCAAGTTCTACAACCGAATGAGCAAAACCCAATTCATCAGCCACTTTACGTGCAATGTTTCCTACATCGACGAGGGAAAAAGTGCACGTTACAAGTTCAACGTCAAAATATGGTTCCAGTAAAATGGCGGATAGGGCACTATCCTTCCCGCCACTAAACATCACCCTTGCTTTCATATCCGATTACAGTCTTGTGATCTTGGGGTCATGTTTTTTGGGTTGCATCCGGGTAAGCAAGGCTTTCATTTTCTCATCGTCGATGGTGGATTGCAACCGGCCACTCTGAGCTAGTCCCACAATCTGGGATTCGACCTGTTCTGCCAGTTCTTTGCGAGACATTTTCAACCTTGTAAGGCGTTCTCTTGCATCGGGTGTCGTGACCTGGCGAAGGACAGCATGGATCTTTGCTTCCCTTTCTGCCTGTGCCTGTTCCTGCTGGTATGCAGCCTGTGGATTGTTCTCTTGCTGAGAGGCTTGCTGCCTCTGCATTTCTTCAAGCCTTTTCCTGCGGATTGCTTCGAGATCATCTGCCATGATATAAAAC
>NZ_MAFX01000024.1:0-16030 GCF_001683555.1 Methanohalophilus sp. DAL1
TGTTCATGAACAAGGAGCATACGTGGTTGATGTTGCAAAAGCTCCGATCATTGCTGCCATTGATTCACGCAACGCTGTCCAGGGTTCCACTATCAGCTATAAGGAACCAAAATGTGACACAGATGACCAGGAATTGTACGACCTGTTCCACCCTGCAGGAATAAAAAATGGCGATAAATGTACAGTTGCAGAAGTCATGGGAAATATTGAAAGTGACCAATGCAGCGGATATAAGAAAGTCAGACTTAGGTTTTGAAAAAATCCCGATATAATTTATGAAGGCGAGGGGTTACAATGCCAGAAACCAACAATAAACAGATATTTCACGAATTTTATACAGAAAAGAGATGGAACAACTGGCTTCAAAAAGTTGAAGAAAGCAATTTCAAACTTGAAGAATCGGGGGAGGCTCCCGAGAAAGATAGTGCTATTTTTGTGAACATGCAGGACGATGTGATCCTAGCATGCCTGAAAGTCATAGCTACCGGGCAGCGTGGAGACTATTCTGTTGAAGAAACCCTGGATATTCTCTCCAGTATAGAAGAAATAGTCATGAAAAAAGTAGATCCTATATCAGAAGATGCCGACATGATGATAGAATCCCTCCAGAATTCCCTCCTGGCAACCTTCGTATCCTTCGAATGTTACCTGAACGGGAACTTTGACGGGGACTCAAACATATCCGATCTCATAAATGGTGCTATCGAAGCTGAACAGGATGAAGATTTCGAAGCCGCCCTGGGTTATGTTGCAAGGATAGGTGCCCTTGTACTGGATGGGCAGGAACTTCCAGGCAAACAAATGGAAGATATGCCCTATGGCATTGTTGCCGAATGGATGGACGGAATTGATTCCATAGAAGCCGCAATGGTAGGTACTGACAGCTACAAGGAAGATGATGGAGACTACGAAGTTGTCTGAACCCCAGCTTTTTGGCCCCTCTACCCTTTTTTAATTAAAGTTCACCCTGCAAAATCGATCCGAATTATTTTTATGTAATCACTCATTCATAGGGAGTAACACAAACACCCTACGAAAGTAAGACTGGTGTTTTTATATGTATCTTACACTGACAAAAAAGAGGTATTCCACATGAGTGAAAAAATAGGAATTCTAGCAATCGGACATGGAAGCAGACTACCTTACAACAAAGAAGTGGTTACAAACATCGCCAACACCATCGCAAAAAAACATCCTGAATATGTAATCCGTACAGGTTTCATGGAAAACTGCGGCCCCTCCGTGGAAGAAGCCATGAGAGAATTCGAGGGAACCGGCGTTACCAGAATCGCAGCAGTACCTGTATTCCTGGCATCAGGCGTACACATCACCGAAGATATTCCCGAGATTCTCAAACTCGACCCGCAAACCAATGAAGGAAAAATTGAGGTCGATGGCAATGAAGTACCCGTTGTTTACGGAAAACCTCTCGGTAACCATGAAATGCTGGCAGACCTTGTCTTTGAAAGGGCAAAGGAAGTTATCTAAACTCATTCCTGGGACCATATGACAGCAGGGCAGAGACATTTTATAGTGCTTGACCTGAATCACGGTGGCCTGTTGATAAGCAGTAAACTTGCAGGCCACGGATACAGAGTAACTGCAGTAGATGTTTACGGCACACTCCCAGGAGAAACATTTTCGGACCTGCCTGCTGAAGTAGAGGTGGTTAGCAAGCCACCTCTGCCGGACAAAAACGCTATTATAATCACACCTGTCCATCTGGACCCCAACTATCCTGTTCTTACAAAAGCCAGATCGCAGGGAAATACCATCTATTCTCACCATTACATCACCGGCTGGATACTGCGTGAGGAGGGTATCTTCAGTCAAGCAAAAGTAATCGAGATCACCGGGGTTAAAGCCAAGACCAGTACTGCAACCCTTCTGGCCAGAATACTTTCCTTTAAGGAAGAAGTCATACTACATACAACCCGGGGCATAGAATACCTATCAGAAAACCAACACATCATGCTCCATAAAGGTCTCAGTATAACTCCCGCAAGCATACTTGAAGTTGTTAATATTGTCAGAGAGCAGGAAATTGAGCCATCGGTTTATGTGCTGGAAGAATCCCTGGGCACAACTGGCATGGGTGAAATGGGCATACTCACAACCCTCACCCCTGACTACAGGATTGCTTCAAACAGCAAATGGGCAAGTGAAGCCAAATGGAAGATTATGCAACATCCTGTTGTGATAATGAATCATCAGGACACCAGCCTCATAGAAAATAACACAAAGACTGAGATCATAACATTTGCTAACGGCAATCAAAACGCCGATCTTATCAGCAGAATATCCAAAGAAACTATCAGTATTACTTATGATGAAAAAAACATCGACTGCAAACTCCAACCCGGTTATAATCCTGAAGAATATGCAATTGCTTTTGCCGCCAGCGCATGTGCCGGCCTGCGGGCAGGAGCAGACCCGCACGACATCCAGAGAACCTTTGAAGGATTTAGTGGTTTAGAAGGAAGAATGCAACGGGTGGAGTTTCAACAAAGGAGACTCATTGATAACTCCAGTTCGGGATTGGATATTGATTCAGCAAGATCGGCCATTGAAATGGGACTGAATAAATCTGCAAAAAACGTGCTGATTATCGGAGAACATGCCGCACAGGTATGCGAAGGCTTTGCTCCGGAAAACGTCCAGATCCTGCTTTCAGAATACAGACAGTTCCTTGACCATGTGATCCTGATAGGCAAACGCATGGAAAACTTAAGTTCACAGAATCCCATTCACAGGAAAAACCTGCAGGAAGGCCTGGAATGTGCCCTTTCGTTAACCGGCAGCGGTGACACCATTATATCCTGCGTAAAATGTTTCAGGTAAAAAAGAGGAGAAAAAATGCAGCAGAAGAACCTTTCTATCATGCATCCCCGCCCAAGTTCCATTGTAGCGGCGCTGTACACTTTGAGAGACCTTAATGTAGAAGTCGCAATCCTCCACGGGCCACCGGGTTGTTCTTTCAAGCATGCAAGATTGCTGGAAGAGGACGGGATCCGGGTTGTGACCACTGCCCTGGACGAAAACGGTTTCGTGTTCGGAGGACATGACAGGCTTGTGGATATGTTACAGAAAGTCGAAGAAAGGTTCAGCCCGAAACGCATCGGTGTCGTCGGGACATGTGTGAGCATGATAATCGGCGAGGAACTCCATGAAGCGGTCATGGAAGCAAATCTGGATGCCCCTGTAATCGAAGTAGAGGTCCATGCCGGCTACAATGATAACACCAAAGGAGTATTGTTTGCCCTGGAATCCGCCCTTGATGTAGGAATAATCGACAGGCAGGAATTTGAAAGACAGCAACATCTTCTCAATGAAGCCACAAATGTCGAAAAAAAATATGGAGCAGCAAGCAAAGAGTATCTTGAACCATCCCGCGGTGATGTAAAATATACTGTGGCAAAAAGAGTCATAGAAATGCTCAAAGCAGGCAAGAAAGGAATCTGCATCCTCAATGCCAAAAAAGAGACCGCCTACATGTTTGCTGATATAACGATGGCCCTGCATGAAGTGGCCGTAAAACTCGGTGTTGAGGACAACATTGTCAATTTCGCAAATCTTGATACGGAGCTTGGGTTACCCCGGGTACGCCAGCATGCAGAACATATTCTTGCAGACATGCATGATAACGTAAAAATAGATGAAATAATCGGCGGACTGGATGAATATCCCATTGCAGGCCAGCAGGTCAGGCAACTTATAAAATCAAAATACAAAGATTTCGATTTTGCCGTGATCGCCGGTGTACCCCATGCAATACCAATGGAAGCGCTTGAAGGCATGGAACTTATATCTATCACTAATGGACCCAGACAGGTTCATCCCCTGAAAGATATGGGGCATAAACATGTGCTTGTGGAGATAGACCTCCATCCAAAAACACTGGGTGTGACAAATATTGTGGAATCTGAATTCGGAGCCACATTAAGGCAACTTGCCAGGGAGGAGTGAAATGAATCCACAGAAAAGGATTGCAATCTACGGTAAAGGCGGCATCGGGAAATCAAGTACTGCATCCAATGTAGCCGCTGCGTGTGCCGATGAGGGCTATAATGTCATGATCATCGGATGTGACCCCAAGAGCGATTCATCCATAACCCTCCTGGGAGGAAAACGTATCCCCACTATCCTGGATCTACTCAGGGAGGGTATGGAAATAGAAGAGGAAGACGACGTGGTTTTTGAGGGATACAAGGGAGTGAAGTGTGTAGAGGTCGGTGGACCCGAACCGGGTATAGGTTGTGCCGGCAGGGGAATCATTGTTGCAATCCAGAAACTCAAGAAGATATCCCAATCCATGAAAGAAATGGACCTTATCATTTATGATGTGCCCGGGGATATCGTATGTGGCGGATTTGTCGCCCCGATCAGGAAAGGACTGGTCAATGAGGCCTATGTCCTTACATCCGGGGAATACATGCCCCTGTATGCAGCCAACAACATTTGCAAGGGATTGTCCCGTATAAATACGAAACTTAGCGGTGTAATCTGCAACTCACGCAGTGTCAGTCGGGAAGAGGAGATAGTTAGCAGATTTGCAAATGAAATTGGAAGTGACCTGGTGGCCTTTATACCAAAGGAGCAGATCGTTCAGGACTGCGAAAGGGATGGCTATTCCGTGCTTGAAAAGGCGGGAGAGACACCTATTGCCGAAGTGTATCGCAGCCTTGCAAGAAATATAATGGCCAGCGATTGTGCGGTCGATCCCGGGGCACTGACAGATGAGCGGCTCAGGGAACTTACCCGGTAAGGAATTGTATGTCCGATCAAAATCTTATGGAGATGCCCCGTCTGCTGATATCCGCAGATCGTTCTTCTTCCGGTAAAACAACAATTGTTGCCGGAATGCTGGCAGCCCTTACTGCAAGGGGATACAGGGTACAGCCTTTCAAGGTCGGCCTGGACTACATCGATCCGAGTTATCATTCTGAAATCACTGGTCGTAATGCCCGCAATATTGACGGCTACCTCATGGATGAGGAAGGAATTCGTGATGTGTTCACCCATGGATGTGAAACTGACAAGAAGGCAGATGTTGCCATCATCGAAGGCGTAAGGGGTCTCTATGAAGGCTTTGATAGTTTCACCGACACTGGAAGTACTGCCCAGATAGCAAAAATACTCAAATGTCCGGTAGTGCTGATAATCAATGCCCGCAGTATCACACGTTCAGCCGCAGCCCTTGTAAAAGGTTACACCTCTTTTGATGAAAATATAAACATTGCAGGAGTAATCCTGAATAATATCGGAAATCCCCGCCATGCAAAAAAGGCCAGTGAAGCCATTGAGCACTACACCGGGATTCCCGTACTTGGAACCATCCGCAGGGATAATGCAATGCAGATATCCATGCGCCACCTCGGACTGATTCCGGCCCTTGAAGGACGCAGGCGTATCCGTGACCTGGACCAGCGAATAGGGACTATCCGGGACAGGGTGGATGAAGGGGTGGATATTGCAGAGATACTTAAAATCGCAAGATCGGCAGAACCTGTCGAAAAACCTCCAAGAACCATGTTCACATCCCGTGACATAAAAGGAAAAAGGCCTAAAATCGGTGTGGCACTTGACGAGGCATTCAATTTTTATTATCATGATAACATCGAACTGCTCCAGCTGGCAGGTGCAGATCTGGAATATTTCAGCCCGGTCCATGATAGTAAGTTACCGGATGTTGATGGATTGTATATCGGCGGAGGATATCCCGAACTTTTTGCCCAAAAACTTCAGGATAATGAATCACTGCGCCGGGAGATTCGGGAAGCATCCAGATCAGGAATGCCCATTTATGCAGAATGCGGGGGGCTTATGTACCTGACAGAGAAACTCACCACCGGTGTAAAAGGGAAAGGCACATACCATATGGCAGAAATGCCCGAAGCCACCACAGAGATGGTGGGAGCATTACCCGGCCACACCCTTATGGGACATACCCGTGTGGTTAGTTACAATAACGGCCAAATTATAAAGGATTCGATCATAGGCAAAAAGGGAAATACATTCAGGGGCCATGAATTCCACCACTCCGAGATAAGGGACATCCCGGATAACACGGATTTTGCCATAAAACTTTCCCGGGGAATCGGAATCAAAGGTGAGTGGGACGGGATGACAGTAGAAAATACACTGGGATCCTATGCACATCTGGAAGGTGTCTCCTACCGTGAATTTGCCAGGTCCTTTGTGGATTCTATACTGAAGTAAAACCAACCTATAAATAAAAGCAAATCTCATTGTGCCATCGCTATTTACTGTATACCGGGTGCTCGGCTTGATTGGAAAATTGAAAGAAGACAGGGTTGTTGCCGGCAAAGAGGCAATTGAAGAGATATATAAAACCAGTTATTACGGCAGACCCAAAAAAGACAATTTAATACTCACCCTGGTTGAAGCAGCACACCTGCTTTACCGTAAGAAACTCGAGATCGAAAAAGAAGGCAAATCACTTGGATTTGAAGAGTATTTCAAGATTGCATCCCTGTTAAACCCAAATTTTGAACTCAAATATATTGTGTATAAGGACCTTCGAGAGCGTGGGTTTTACGTTCAGCCTGGAGTTGCGGATTTCAGGGTATATCCACGGGGTGGCAAACCCGGAAAATCTTCATCCAGAAGTTATGTATATGTTCATTCGGAAAGAGTTGCCCTTCCTCTGTCCGTTCTTTTGAAAAATCTGGAATCAGCCTGTAACGTGCACAAACATCTCATAATTGCAGTTGTGGACGAGGAAAGCGACATTACCTATTATGAAGTGCAGGAATCAGACCCTGCAGGTAATATGGAACAGCTGTATCCTTCACTGCATACTCCTGCAACTATGCTTGAGGATCGTGTCATTGTCTGGGATGGTGAAGCTTCCGGTAAACTGTACGAAAATGGTTTTTATGGAAAACCCCTGGATCAAAAAAGGCTACAATTGTCCCTTGTAGAGGGGGCTTTCCTGCTAAAGAACAACATAATTGAAGTAACCACACGAAAGGATGACAACAAACTCAATTTTGATGAATTCTGCGAAAGGGCCACGCATATAGAGCCTCTTTTCCAGAGGAAATACAGGGTATATGAAGACCTCAGGACCCGGAAACTCGTACCTAAAACCGGATTCAAGTTCGGTACACATTTCAGGATCTACAGCGAAGTGAAGTCCCCATCAGAGATTGCCCACTCCGAATACCTGGCCCATTCGATTGGTACACAGCATGAATTTTCCCTGCCGGTTATGTCAAGGGCAATCCGGCTAGCCAACAGTGTGCGTAAAAAAATGCTCTTTGCAATAGAAGCCGATGAAATACGTCATATTGATATTACACGTGTGAAAATGTAAAGACCCAAAAACACAGGCAAATAAAAAAGACGAGCTTATTTCAATCCCGGGAACAACTCAAGCGAAGGTATAAGATGAGAAATGAAAAGGATACAAAAATAGCAATCGCCCTGCTTTTTATAGCAATACTTGCAGTTGCAATTACCTATGCCCTGTATCCCTATATTGAAGCTTTTTTTGCTGCCCTGATTATTTATGTAATAATGAAACCCGCGCATGATTTACTGACAAAAAGGCTGAAAATCAATAACCGGGTTGCCTCCATTGTATTGATCGTGCTATCTATTGTAATTATAATAATTCCCCTGTACTACCTGATAATCCTTCTATCCCAGCAGGTAGGTATGGTACTGGAAATTGTAACAGCAAATATGGATATTATCTACGGGTATTTGCAAAAAATAAATGAACTGGTTCCGGCTCTGGACCTGGAACAGAAAGCATCGGATCTCGTCACAACAATTGGGGGATTCGTAAGCCAGCTTGTGCTGGAAACCATTCAGAACCTGGGAAACCAGCTTATCGGCCTGATTATAATGGTTTTCCTGTTGTACTACCTGTTTACCACGGATGATAAGACACTTAAGGACCTGACTTCCAATATAATCCCTTTCAGTGACAGCAACAAGGATAAATTGATTGGGGAAATGAAGAATATCATCCATTCCACAATAATAGCCACTTTCTTCATAGCAGCCGTGCAGGGCGGATTACTTGCATTCACCTTTTATCTGCTTGACATCCAGGGAGCAATACTATGGGGATTCGTCACACTGATTCTTTCAATAATGCCTGTTGTAGGTGCCCCTCTTGTATGGGGCCCGGCAATTATTTTCAAAGTAATCGAAGGAGATTTGTTTGCTGCAGGTGTCATTTTTATAGCAGGAATGGTAATCAGCAACATAGATAATTTCCTGCGTCCTTATATTCAGGATAAGGTAGGTGCAATCCATCCCTTTGTTTCCCTGTTGGGAATTTTCATAGGAATATACCTATTCGGACTGGTTGGTATCGTAGTTGGGCCACTGGTTCTTTCTTCCTTCCTGCTGATGTTAAGAATGTTCTATGAGGATTACATCAAAACCTGATATTCAATAACTGTTGACTTTTTTCCTGATGCCCCTGAACATCTGCCCTACCACATATTTCTGAGGTGTCAGCTTACCTCCCGGTTTTACACGACCTGCTTTTATCGCAGAGAGGACTGAATCCACCGATTCACCCGTAACATCGATGTCAGTATAGGACCTGCCAACCATACATGGCTCATGAGCATCACTGCCTCCTACTTGCGGCAATCCCAGCCTTTCGGCAACTATCTTTGCCCTTGTATTGGCATAAGGGGTTAAACAACGAGAATTGAAAACTTCAACTGCATCCACATCCAGACCTTTCAGATGCCCGATCCCATGAGAGGTTTTTTTGTAGGGATGAGGTATGATTACAACCGCTCCCAGTTTACGTGCAGATTCAATCGTGGAAAATACATCCATTCCCGCAGGCACACTTTCCGATGCACCCAGCACAAGCACATGGCCTTCAACAGAACTTACTTCCTGCCCGGGGATTACCAGTATATCCGAAGCAATTTCTAAAGCCCGTCGTGCACAGGTAAAACCACCTTCAACACTGTCATGATCACATATAGCAACCCCATCCATCCCGTTTTTTTTAGCCCATTTTAGGATGGAATCAAATTGAGAATCACTATCTTTTGAAAAACAGGAGTGCACATGCAGATCGATCAACATATAGTAAAGGCTATGCAATCTGAATTTATAAATCTTTGGAGGTGGTTTCAGCCGTATTACCGGAAACTTAATCTTTTTTCGAGAGATCTGGCTTTGTGATAGACCTCATTTCTGGCCTCCACATCCATGACAACAGTATTACCATAATTTATACTGTGCACGATTCCTTCCTCAAAAAGCCAGGAAACAGCAGACATGCTTTCACCTGACATAGGCAACTCCAGGGTAAACCGTTTCCATTCAGGCAGATGGGAGGAAATAATATCCTTGAGTTCATCCAGCCCTTCACCGGTCTTTGCAGAGACCACCACTGGATTGGGAGCCAGGTAGGCGATCGATCTGAGCCGGGAGCTGAGTTCTTCGGAAGAAAGCCTGTCAGCCTTGTTGATAGCGGAGATGATTGTGGCTTTTTCGAGACGTTCCCAGAATATTTCATGGGATACGGCGAGTTTTTTCCTTATAACATCTACCGGCTCACTGATATCCACCACAAGCAGGATGATGTCCGCCCTGAATACATCTTCCAGGGTTGAGCGGAATGCATCCACCAGAAAATGGGGGAGATCTTCTATAAATCCCACGGTGTCTGTGAGGAGGGTCCATCGGCCATTAATATTCAGATATCTTGTGGTGGGAGAAAGAGTGGTAAAAAGCATATTTTCCACCTCCACATTCTCATCTACCAGACTCCGGAATAATGTGCTTTTTCCCGCATTCGTATAACCTGCAAGGGACAACAGGGAAAAACCTTTGGAATGCCGGTAACCACGCAGGTTTTCACTGTCTCTCTGTCCTGTGCTGAGTTCTTTTTTAATGCGGCTTATACGTTTCTTGACATCCTGCTCATAGGAGTCCTCATAGCCTCCCAGACCCATGAAACCGGGGCGCTCTTCCATTTTTAGCAGGGATACGATTTTCCTGGCTCTGGGAAGTTCATATTCCAGCCTGGCAAGTTCAACCTGCATACGGGAACGCCTGGTGGTGGCCCGGCTTGCAAAAATTTCCAGGATCAATTGAAACTTATCTATTACCTCGCACTTACACATCTCGGAGAGGTTATAGACCTGGGTTACAGAAAGGGGATTGTAGAATATTATTTTTGCAGGTTTTTGTGACAGGGCCAGCTCTGCAACCTCTTCTGCCTTACCTTTGCCTATCTGGTATTGTCGGTCAGGGTAACGGGTCTGGATCACTTCAGAGACTACATTATAATTTCCAGCCCTGGCAAGTTCCCTTAATTCAGCAAATTTGCGTTGGTTTTGCGACTCACTGCAACGGGGAATTCTCCTCTGTACAAGAATTACATCTTTCATATGGTTTAACTCTGGATTATGAAAATATAGTTTATAGATTATCTTTGATTGGTTCCCATGACCGGGGATCAAGAAGTAAATTGCGACTGCTCAGGGATATATGGTGAGCGATTTCAACACCCATCCTTTCACTCAGAGATTCTGGATATTTGAAAGATGCGGTGAACATACTGTTTGAAAGCCATTCAGGCTGGTTGAAAAGATCTCCTTCCTCTGCCACTATGATTACTCCTCCCATTCCTTCAACTGTTCTTTCAATCATCTGTACAACATCCACAACCTCGGGTGGGTTGTCACTCACAAATGGTTTGATATTTACACCATGTATCTGTTTCACATGCCCTCCTGACACCGAAAGGGATACAGCGGCACATACCATCAGGTATCTGGAATTATGCCGATGCCGCCCTGATATATCTACAGCAATTATCCTTTTCATTTTTAAATTCCCGGTTATTTGAAGTATTCCGCCCTTAGTAAGATTTTTAGTAATAAAATATTTGTCTTTTTAGTATGCAGACCGTAAAGAAGATTTTTAAACATAAGTTAGATCGTTGTAGGGATAGGAGAAAAAATGCATTGTACCTTTTATTGTCTTGGATGACATGAAAAATAAGTAATTTAGTCCCATTTTTTTGCTGTCCACTACCATTGATGAGCCGTGAGGAGGACTTCCTCATATTGGGAATTATTGAATAAAAAAACAATTGATCTGGAAGGGTCCTGTATCCATATTTCAGTACTTAGCTAATTAGAGCATCTGAACTTAACAACACCTCCCGTTAGATTTATATGCGGCGAAAGCGCCGCCATATGTCATTTCTACCATTCAGTTCAAGGACCTGTGAGAAGGTCGAATTAAGACCAAAACACTGTATTGATACCATTCTTAAACCATTTTTCGATAATATCGGCATCAAGATAAACGGTCAACTCAGCTCCAAAGATCTATTTTACACTGCCATATGTATGGCAGTGGATAAAAGTTCAGTTCATTCTGCATCAAAACACTATCAAGAGATTCCATGTGAGACATCTTTGAGATATCATCTCAGGAAACTAAGTCTTGAAGAACTTATCCAGGCAAATCAAAGTATTCTGCTTCACAGTTCTGTCAGTACTCTAAAACCAGAGAAAAAGTATGAGTTTGCTATCGAATCATCTTACAGGATGAGAAATATTGTTAAACCAAGGACATCAACAAAAGATGTAACTTTCAGATATTTCTTTACAATATTATCGTTCCTGCTCAGAAATGTATGGATATATCTCCAGAAAAAGCATTTTACAATCGTAAAACCAGGTCCAATAACCATTGATGAAGACAAGTTCAGGTTTGCCAGATTTATTTTGTTTGTTGAAGAATGGCTTAGGAGAAAGTTAAGGATTCAGCTAGTAGTGCAGTGTTTAAGGTAATTCAATAGGGGTAGGAAAAAGATGGAGGTAAAATTAGAGAACTACTGAACTTTCTTTTTTAGTGATATCATCTACTATACAGACACCACCTATAACCTCTCTCCCTATTTTGATTGGTGAAAACCATTTGTGGTACATTCGTTTTAATCCATTTTCACTGATGCTGCAGGCACCATTGTATTCACAGTATTCGCCATCAAGGCATCTTCTGTACCACTCCTCAAGTCTACCGTCAACAGCATCATGAAACACATTTCCGCCCTTGAGATCGTCCTCGCTGCACTGAAGCAACTTTGGAAATACTTCATTAAAATATGTTATATTTCCTTTTTTGTCAAAAGTGACAATACCAAGTGGCGCATTCTGGACAATGCTTTCGTTGAATTGTTTGAGATAAGCGATCTCATCCATCATCCTCTGATGTTCTGTAAGGTCATCTGCTACACCAACCGCTTCTAGGACCTTTCCGTTCTTCATCAAAGGGCTGATGCTGATGTTGAAATATTTATCGTGTCCTTCGTCATCAAGGAACTTCAGCATCCCTGTGCTCTTATTCCCGTTCTTGAGATTCTCAATAATGTTTTCCAGTTTTTCAGCGTCATCTTTATGAACGAAATCCAGTATATTGTGTCCAATTGTTTCACCTGGGCTTATTTTTAGGTAGTCATAGCTCACTGGATTGACATAGGTGAAGTTTCCTGCAGGATCAATGGAGAACACAAGGTCGGGGTTTGTTTCAACGAGTGTCTGGTATTTTTCCTTTGACCTCTTAAAATCACTGATTATTCTGTCGACTTTACGGATCGCTCTTTCCTGCATTTTTTGAGTGGTGCTAATCAGATGTTGCATTTCAGCTGATATCGAGTCGATGCTCTCCAGTTCAGGTGCATGGTCGCCCATTTCAATTGTTGCTTCTTCGATAACATCGGAAATAGAAACTCCTCTTTCCTTTGCAACTTTTTTTAACATGTCATATACAGGGGTTTTGATTGTTGTACTCGAATATCCTTCAGTCGGCATATGTGCTCCATATATTTTCTATATTAATATATGTATTTCTCTACTCTGAGCTATCTCCAATTAGAGGTATAAAATAAAGTTACATGGTATGTTTTATATGTTACGGTAAGATATACCATAAACTTTTTATTTACACAGGATATACTTTTTTATGAAACCTATTAGTGGAGGTATAGGAAGTGAAGAAAATATACGACAAGATGGCCAGAGAGGCCATAAATGCACAGAAGGCTGTTATAAGCACGATTAAAGATAAAAGAGGAACAGAGTTCAAAGTGACTGACGCAAAACCGTATGTGGATGCTGTCAATCAGATGTCTCCAGAGGGTGAGCAAAGCAAGGAAGTATTCGATTTGCATATTAATTCGGTCAATGCTCACTATAATGTCCTGACATCCCTTACTGACACAGTTAGGCCGGAAGATGATCCCTTCGTTGAGCATTACCAGACACCCCCTGTCCTTGAAATTCTCTATGATGAAGACCCGGCATTCAGGGCATCCGTCGAGAAATTTGTTGATGCTATTGGAAAAGCTGAAGCCCTTATAGGGAAGGAATCAATAAGAAGATATGGTGGATTCTATGGTCCGACCTGTGTTGTGGATTTTGCATTCAGTCCCGGAAGTACCAGCAATGTCGTCAACAGGATTCTTCAGAACCTGGACATCCCTGATGATCACAAGCGCACAATACTCTCCTCTAAATCCTGGGGTATGAATACCTCGTACGGTATTGGTGCTCAGTTCCAGACATCTTTGGAAGAAGGCAAGACTGCTGCCGATGCAGTGAAAGATGAAATTGAAATGCTCAAAATGATATACGATACGCCGGTGGAAGCCCAGGCACTTCTCATGGAGCAGCATGGCCACACCTCCTTCGATGTCAAAAAATATATGGAAGGATATCGGAAAAAAATGGAAGGCACTGTGAAAGCTGCAATGGATGAGGAAATCTTCTACGGAAACATAGTAACCGTTCCTGCATATGGTGTAGGAGACGTTGCGCACCACATATCTCAGTCCATGTTCAATATGACAAAAGATGATATGACGATGGCTATCCTGGAAGCTGTCAGCGGTGTGCTCTATGACACACTAGAAAGTGCAATGGGCAAGTTCAAAAACGAGTATTCTCCACTGACAATCGCTACCGATGCTACAGCAGGTGCTACCACTAAAATTCTCTGGATGGATGGCTTCACTACAATGATGGTCAATGATCTGCTGGTAAAGAGATTCCACAATTATGTCCTCACCAATCCTGCAAGGGATGCTGCAGCAGAGTTGCATAACGTGGATTTCATAGACCTGATCGAGAAGGGTGAGCGCATTATCGACCACAAACCAAGGGGAGCCGGATCGGTAGTCCAGGGCATACCTATTGACTACAGTGCGATCGAAAACAATGATGTGATAAATAACCCGCAGCGTTATGCATATCCTGCATGTGCGATAACTGTCCGTTTCTCCTCCCTTATGAGGCTTGCTGACTTCCCATGCCTGCTCACAAGTGAGCCTGTAACCGCAACCCTCATGACGAACATAATTTCTCTGCATAAGGAGGATCCACACTCCCCGGCAAGGGTGTGTAAGTTCTGCACTGCAAACTACTTTGATTACAAGTGCAATTATTGCAACTGGAAGGAAGCAGTGTGAAAAGCCTGGAGATAGTGTGCCTTCATTGAACACTATCTTATTTTTAGAGGTGTTTTTATGTCAGAAATAAGTCTGTTCAAAAGGTCCATTGCCGAACTCATAGGAACGTATGTGCTGGTGTTCCTTGGTACAGGATCCGTAGTAACCGCTGTGTTGCTGGTGCAAGGTGCGAGCCGGATCCCGGAGAATACTTTTAATGTTGGTCTAAACATCGAAGCCTGGTTTGCTATAGGCATTGCTTTTGCCATAGCGATAATTGCAATGATATATGCATTCGGGCACATATCGGGTACACATATCAATCCTGCAGTGAGCATTGCACTGTGGGCCACAGGACGTTTTCCTGCAAAGGATATGATGGGTTACATCGTTGCTCAGTTAATAGGCGCAAGTCTTGCATCATTTACAATTGTGGCAATTTTAGGTTCCCGTGCAGTTGATACTGGCCTGGGGGCAACTGCAATGTTCGACGGTGTCAGCTATAGTCAGGCAATGCTCTGTGAAGCAGTAGCAACTTTCTTCCTGATGCTGACAATTATGGGTTCATCTGTCGACAAAAGAGCACCAGCAGGTTTTGCGGGACTGGCAATCGGTCTTGTAGTTGCTGCGGACATAATTGTTGTGGGGAACATAACAGGTTCATCGCTTAACCCTGCCCGTACTTTCGGACCGTATCTTGCTGATTTTATGCTAGGAGGTACAAACTTCTGGTGGCAGTTCCCAATCTATATCATCGGACCAATAGTTGGAGCTCTAGTGGCTGCTTTTGTCTATGACTATGTAACAGAATTGAAAAGTTGCGAATGATGTAATTCATTCTTCGTTCTTCTTTTATTTATTTCAGTGCAACTATTCAACTCAATTTACTTCTGCCAAACTGATTCCCCATCATTGATGAGGCAGGAGAAGGACTTTTCTCATATAAAGATCGATTAAAAAAACAATTGACCCGGAAAGGGTCCTGTCTCCATTTTTAAGAGTTCATTTTAAGAGTATTGCCATATTTTCTTCTACAGTAGTGATCGGTGTTATGTTGAACTTTTCCACCAGCACTTTCAATATATTTGGGGGAAATAAACGCCGGATGAAAATACGGACAACTATTTAATCATAAAAATTCAGTTATATGAGGAGAAAGACAATATTATGGCAGTAGACAACCTATACGATGTAATTATTATCGGAGCCGGACCTGCCGGGATGTTTGCAGCCAATGAACTTTCCGGTCATGGTTTGAAAATCCTGGTAATTGACAAAGGCAGGGATGTCGAAAAGAGACATTGTCCTATGGAATCCGTTCAACACTGTATGCACTGTACCCCCTGCAATATCATGTGTGGAGTTGGCGGAGCGGGGACATTTTCTGACGGGACCCTGAATTTAAGACCGGATATCGGAGGAGATCTTTTAGAATTCACTCATGATCAGGAAAAGGCATGGGAACTTGTGGATTATGTGGATAATATATTCCTGCAGTGTGGTGCCACAGAAAAAATGATCTCACCAAAGGGAGAAGATGTAGAACAACTACAACGC
>NZ_MAFX01000025.1:0-15555 GCF_001683555.1 Methanohalophilus sp. DAL1
GACGAGATTCTGGGACATTTGGAGAAGCTGGGCTGAAGCGGTTATTGATTTTATGGAATGTATTCCCTGCAGCAAATCAAGACATTTTTGCTAAAATCCTCTTTTTCTCATTCCCTTTTTTGAAATCAACAGATAGGCTTCGGCAAGAAGTAGCAATCCAATGCAGACAATTGTGGATAATCAGGGGATACTGCCCTCCAAAACCATCAGTTGAGATGTGTTTGGACAATATGCTCGCATATGCCCACACAATAACAAGGCCATAGGCAACACCCCTGTTTTTCAGTAAAGCTATCGGGAGGTGTTGTTAAGTTCAGGTGCTCAAAATTAGCTAAGTACTGTAATTAACTTTTAGATTTTTGCTAACCCAAATGAAGTCACAAAAAAATATAATATTAATTATGGCGTAAACTGCTTCTGTGGAGAATTACACTTCACCAAATGTATTTATATAGCATGCAACCAGAAACGCATGTACTAAATTGGGGTATAACATGTCAGAACATGAAGAACTTGAACATGAAGAATTACTGGACAGTATGAGCAACAAACTGGGTTTCACTCCTCAAATCCTGAAAACATTGGGTGAGATCGATCCGCATTTCCTGAAAAAATACAATCATTGCAATCAGAAACTCCTATCCGATGGTGCGCTGCCTGCAAAGATGAAAATTCTTATGGCACTTGCAGTGGTGGCATCCAAGCAATGTGAACGATGCACGGTTGTACAGATGCAGAGTGCCTTGAAAAACGGGGCCACTGCTGAAGAGATTATGGAGACCATGGAAGTCATATCCATAACCTCGGGTGCACCCGCTGTAGCTGCCTGCAGGGATGCTTTGAAACTTCTCAAGGAATAATCCCGAATTATTCCGGTTTTTCAATTTTTACGGGGGTACATTTGAATGAAAGTTTTGGTTTTTGGGGCTGATGGTTTTGAAGATCTCGAGTTGTTTTATCCTTTGCACAGGTTGAAAGAGGAATGTATCGATGCGAGGGTGGTATCTGTTTCCCGTGGGACTATTGAGGGTAAACATGGCTATCATGTTGAAGCGGACCTGTCTTTTGATGAGGTCGATCCCAATGAATACGATGCACTGGTAATTTCCGGTGGCAAGGGGCCTGAGATCATGCGGCTGAATGAATATGCGCTGGATATAGTGAAGCATTTCATGAATGAAGAAAAACCTGTGGCTGCTATCTGTCACGGCCCTCAGCTTCTGATCTCCGCCCGGGTGCTGGATGGTCGCAAGGCCACCTGTTGGCCCGGTATCAGGGATGACCTGATCGTAGCAGGTGCAGATTACAGGGATAGTGAAGTAATAGTTGATGGCAACCTTATAACTTCACGTCATCCGGGTGACCTTTTCGCCTTTGGACGTGAGTTGCTTGGTTTGATTAAAGGATGAAATAAGGTTTCCGGGATTTCCCGGATCCTGTTTTTTGCTATAATTCGTCTAATTTTCAGTTTGATTTATTGAATTCGAAATGTTGTAGGTTTGTAAATCTGTCTGAAAATAATTAACTATATATTAAA
This sequence comes from Methanohalophilus sp. DAL1, assembly GCF_001683555.1. Classification (NCBI taxonomy): domain Archaea; kingdom Methanobacteriati; phylum Methanobacteriota; class Methanomicrobia; order Methanosarcinales; family Methanosarcinaceae; genus Methanohalophilus; species Methanohalophilus sp. DAL1. Next base: position 1,538 of record NZ_MAFX01000025.1, read on the forward strand.
ATAATATCTTTTTTTAAATTCTGTCGGTCATATTTATATATACTTTTCTTCATCACCCCGGCTAATAAGTGATCATTATGAGTAATGAGAAAAACAACCTTAAATCGTTGAAGAATAATGGTTTTCTGCCCCAGAAACAGGACCACAAATTTTCAATGCGTACACATCTTGTTGGCGGGTATGTAGAGGCAAACCAGTTGCGTGCCCTTGCCGATGCTGCAGAAAAATATGGGGCAGGGCATATCCATATTACCTCGCGGCAGGGTGCGGAGATTCCTTTTGTGGATTTGGATGATGTTGCAAATATAAGTGAAGAGATGAAATATTCAGGTCTCTTTGGCGGGGCAAGTGGCCAGAAGGTACGGGGTGTAGTGTCATGTCAGGGTAACACCGTCTGCAACCACGGTCTCATTAACTGTCCTGAACTGGCTGCAAGAATCGATGAGATATATTTTGGAACCTACGTTCCCAAAAAATTCAAGATTGCAATAACCGGCTGTCCTGCATCCTGCATGAAACCTCAGGAAAATGATTTCGGTATTATGGGGGTGGTACGACCTGAATGGGTGGAAAACAATTGTGTGGCCTGTGGCCTCTGTGAAAAGGTTTGCAAGGCCGGTGCCATAACCATTGATAACGGCCAGGTAGACATCGACAGTAACAGTTGCATATATTGTGGTGAATGCATCACTTCCTGCAAAAAAGATGCAATCTTGGGAGTAGAATCCGGTTACACTATATTTGTAGGAGGCAAGGTTGGACGCTTCCCTCGCGCCTGTGACAAACTCATAGAATTAACCGATGAACAAAGCCTGTTCTCTATTCTCGAAAAGACGCTTGCCTATTACAGGAAATACGGACAGGATGGAGAACGTTTTGGTGACCTGCTTGACAGGCGGGGATTTGCTGAATACAGGGATGCGGTCCTTTAATTCCATTATTTTTTACGGGCGACACCACTCTTTATAGCCGCATCTGCAACAGCCTTTGCCACAGCAGGGACAACTCTCCTGTCAAGAGGATTGGGTATTATGTAATCTTCTTCAATGCCGTCCTCTTCTACAATTGCAGCAAGGGCATTAGCGGCTGCAAGTTCCATCTCCAGATTGATCTGGATGGCCCTGGTGTCCAGTGCACCTTTAAAGATCCCCGGAAATCCCAAACAATTGTTGATCTGGTTGGGACAATCAGATCTTCCGGTTGCCACTATACGAGCGCCTGCTTCAAAGGCTTTAAGGGGCATGATTTCAGGTATGGGATTTGCCATAGCAAAGATAATGGCGTCATTGTTCATGGAAGCAACCATATCTTCTGTAAGGATTTCGGGAACAGAAACGCCTATAAATACGTCAGATCCAGCTACGGCGTCAGTAAGACTTCCCTTTTTTTCTTCAGGATTTGAAAATTCAGCGATTTTCACTTTTTCAGGATTCATCCCCTCTGTACGTTTTTTGCGAATAATTCCATGTCTGTCACATACAAGCAGGTTTTCAGATCTCACTCCTGTATGAAGGAGTTTTCTGGCAATGGCCATGCCGGCAGCACCGGCCCCAGATATAACGAGTTTAATCTCGTTGATTTTTTTGCCGGTAAGTTTAAGTGCATTCAGCAGGCCTGCGATTGTAACAATTGCGGTTCCATGTTGATCGTCATGTATTACGGGTATTGGCAATTCCTTTTTGAGCCGCCTTTCAATTTCAAAGCAGCGGGGTGCACTTATGTCTTCGAGATTGATCCCTCCGAAAACCGGGGCGATATTTTTGACAGTTTTAATAATTTCTTCGGTGTCCTGGGTATCAAGACATATCGGGAATGCATTAATTCCTGCAAGTTCCTTGAATATGATAGCTTTACCTTCCATCACAGGTAAACCTGCAGATGCACCGATGTTTCCCAGCCCCAGAATAGCTGAGCCGTCTGTTATGATTGCGACGGTGTTCTCTTTCAGTGTATATTTATATACATCATCATTGTTTTCAGCGATTCGTTTGCAGGGCTCGGCAACACCGGGAGTATAGGCAATGCTTAAGTCCCGGGTATTGTCCAGACGGACTTTACTTGCCACTTCAAGGACACCATGATGTTTTTCGTGTAATTGGAGGGACTCCTCTCCCAGTGAGTCATCGGCTTGTATGCACGATTTTACTGTCAATTTTTTCAACTTTTACTCTCCTTTATACTGCTTAATTCCCGGATTTATAATTATGAAAGTTATCTACTTATAATCTCGCTAATGTGAATTTCACCCAAAACACCTAAGTAAGGTAGACAACCTCGGTTGGCTATGAGATGAGTGAGAACTCGTTTTTATACAACACTGAGTTGATATATTGTCAATAAAAGATGGCGACACAATAAAGATCGATTATACAGGCACTCTGGATGATGGCACAGTTTTCGACAGTTCCGAAAATCATGAGGAGCCTCTTGAATTTACTGTAGGGGCAGGTCAGGTTATTCAGGGATTTGACGATGCTGTCAGAGATATGGAAGAAGGTGAAGAAAAAGAGTTCAGACTTGAGCCTTCTGAAGCCTATGGTGAATACAATGATGGTCTTTCCCAACCAGTACCTAAAGACAACATTCAGTCAGACATTGACGTTGAAGTTGGAATGATGTTGCTGGTGAAAACACCAGATGGCCAGGAACTTCCTGCAAAGATTGTCGAAGTAGGCGATGAGGAAGTCATACTCGATATGAATCATCCCCTTGCCGGTAAGGCATTGAACTTCAATATACAGGTCAAAGAGATATCATCCTGATATCTCTTTTTCATCTAATTTCCTAATTACTTTCCTGAAATTACTGCTGACTGATTAACGTTTTTTATCGATATATTTTACCCAGCGAAGGCTCTGGAAATGTATCGTTTAGGTAGCAAAATAATATATGAATCAAATATAGGTGTAATTTTCTGGAAGGAAAAATATGAAAAAAGGAGGATGGGGAATTATTCCCCTTTTGCCTTGTCCCTCAGGAACTTGTGCAGGATTCCACCGTTTTTGCAGTAGTCCACTTCGATGTCAGAATTGAGATTTACAATTACATTGAATATGACTTCATTCCCATCCGGGTGACGGGCTACAACATCGAGTTCGCCACCGGGCTTCATTTCCGGGATGCCCCTGATGGTGTAGGTTTCATCGCCTTTAAGTCCCAGGCTTTCTTTATTTTCACCTTCCCTGAACTGCAGGGGGATCACTCCCATTCCCACAAGATTACTGCGGTGAATTCTTTCGTAGGACTGTGCGATCACAGCTTTTACACCGAGAAGTTGTGTACCCTTGGCCGCCCAGTCACGGGAACTGCCTGTTCCATATTCCTTGCCTGCGATTACCACCAGTGGAATGCTATTTTCCATGTATTTCATGGCAGCATCATAGATTGGCATCTCCTCTGCCTCAGGGAGGTAAACAGTCCATGAACCTTCCTTGCCAGGCACAAGTTTGTTTTTCAGGCGCACGTTACCGAAGGTTCCACGCATCATCACTTCGTGATTGCCCCTTCTGGAACCATAGGAATTGAACTCTTCTTCCGCCACGCCGTGTTCCATCAGGTATCTGCCTGCAGGATAATCAGCAGGAATCGAGCCTGCTGGAGATATATGGTCGGTGGTAATGCTGTCATCCACAACTACAAGCGCCCTTGCATCCTTTATATCTTTCATATTTTCGATATCAATAGGGAAGTCCTGGAAAAATGGAGGTTCCTGTATGTAGGTGGATGCGTTGTTCCAGTCGTACAGTAATCCTTCCGGAGCGTCGAGTTCCTGCCAGCGCTCAGTCCCCTGGAATACATTGGCATATTCTTTCTCGAACATTTCGGGTTGTACATATTCGCCACAGTACTGTTCTATCTCGCCGTTCGCAGGCCAGATATCCTTCAGGTAGACCGGTTCACCGTTCGGGTCACATGCAATAGGTTCCTCTGTGAGGTCAATATCCACCGTGCCTGCCAGGGCAAAGGCAACCACGAGCATAGGGGATGCCAGGTAATTGGCTTTTACATGGGGGCTGATCCTGCCCTCGAAATTCCTGTTTCCGCTGAGTACCGATGCAACAGTCAGGTCACGCTCCTCAATTTCCTTTACTACCGATTTATGCAGGGGTCCACTGTTCCCAATACATGTGAGACAGCCGTAGCCCACAAGGTGGAATCCCAGGGCTTCCAAATAAGGTACAAGGCCGGCTGCTTCCAGATAGTTCATTACCGCTTTTGATCCGGGTCCAAAACTGGTTTTCACAAATTGTTTGGCCTTAAGCCCTCTTTCAACTGCCTTTTTCGCAACCAGTCCGGCACCGATAAGCACTGAAGGATTTGAGGTATTGGTACAGGATGTGATGGAAGCAATGGCAACAGAACCATGGTTTAGGTCGGCTTCTTCTCCTTCACATTTGATCTTCATGATCCCGCTGTGGTCGGGATGGATTTTCTCCACAACATTATAACCCCCCTCTTCAAGCCAGCGATTGTAATCCGGATCGGTCTCGAAGTCTTCAGTTCCCTTCTTCAGGGAGTATACATCCTTCATTGTCCTGTGGAAAACTGCGGACATATCACTGAGCACAATGCGGTCCTGTGGTCTTTTCGGACCTGCAAGGGAGGGCTGCACCGTACCCATATCAAGTCCAAGAGTGGATGTATATTCCGGAACCGGTGCATCACGTTCTGCAAACAAGCCCTGCTTCTTGCAATATTGGAAAACCATGTTCACATGTTCTTCACTGCGTCCGGTCATGCGCATGTAATCCAGTGTAACTTCGTCAACAGGGCAAAATCCCATTGTTGCGCCGTATTCCGGACCCATGTTGGCAAGGATTGCCCTGTCAGGCAGGGAAAGTTTCCTGTAACCGGGACCATAGAATTCCACGAATTTACCTACAACACCGTGTTCCCTGAGCATCTGGGTTACTGTGAGTACAAGATCTGTGGCTGTGATTCCTTCTTTCAGTTCTCCTCTTAGTTCAAAACCCACAACTTCAGGTATTGGCATATAGTAGGGCTGGCCAAGCATAACCGCTTCGGCCTCGATCCCACCGACACCCCATCCCAGGACACCCAGACCATTGATCATTGTTGTATGGGAATCGGTTCCTACAAGAGTATCGGGATAGGCGACAGTTTCGCCGTTTTCTTCCCGCAGATGTACCACATTTGCCAGGTGTTCAAGGTTTACCTGGTGGATTATGCCGCTTCCCGGAGGTACTACGTTGAAATTGTCAAAGGCATTCTGTGCCCAGTGCAGCAGTTCGTAACGTTCCCTGTTTCTCTGGAACTCATGTTTCTCATTACAGTTTCTTGCATAGGAAGTGCCGTAACAATCGACCTGTACTGAGTGGTCTATAATAAGATCTGCAGGAATTACAGGGTTAATTTCTTCCGGATTTCCACCAAGTTTTTTCATTGCAGACCTCATTGCGGCAATATCCACAACCGCAGGTACGCCTGTAAAATCCTGCAGGATTACCCTTGAAGGAATATATGGGATGTCTGTTTTTGGTACATTGCCGGGTTTCCAGCCTGCAAGGTTTTTTACATCCTCTTCGGTTACAACCTTGCCATCTGTATTCCTTACCAGATTTTCCAGTAATACCCGGATGGAATAGGGAAGAGAAGTAATTTTGCAAAGGCCATTTTCCTCAAGTTTATCCAGACGGTATATGGTACTTTTCTTACCCCTGGTATCAAGAGTATCTCTTGCTTTAAAAGAAATTGAATTATTATCCATAATTGGCACCTGTAAATATAAATTCGTTAAACGAATTTGCGCGTGGTCTTATCAATCTGTTATCTGAATATTGTTCGAGACAATGTGCAAAGTCAGCCCGATATCCTTCCAGTGGCAAAAACTGCCGTTGCAAGTTTGGGAGGGTGTCAAGCTATTTGTAGACGACACCGGAATAAAAATCGACATTCGGGTATATAGGTTTACCCCTTTTTACACATATTTTTCATATGCCTTTCTCTATCTTCTCGGTAATCTCGAACCACTATTAGGTCACATCGATCATGATAGTTTTCCAAAAAAAGTAAGAAATAATAATCGGTGTTTTCCTGTATGACCAACCGATTTTCTATTGTGCTTTTTCACCAGATGTACAGGAGTTTCAGTTTTTCTCATCCTCGAATTCAATGTACCGGTGACTTCCATCGCAGAATGGTTTGTTTTTGGAGCCCCCGCATCTGCACAGGCAATAGTGGTCCTGGGTCTCAGGTTCAGATCCATCAGTATCCTCAAGTTCAATATTTCCCACCACATTATAGGCATTGTCCTTCCCGACGAATACTTCCGCATCATGAGGGTAATCTTTGTGCAGCTGTCCATCCATTGTGTAGCTCAATGCTCCGGATGGGCACATCCTGATAACCCTCGCAATCTCTTCTGGATCTGCGCCGTCAGGGTCTATCCAGGGTTCAACGCCTCTTCTGAAAACCGAAGGCAAATTATCTGTACAGTGACCCCTGTGGGAACATACACCACGGTTGTCATGGATCGTGATTGATTTTCCTTTGTAAGTATCCATTTTGTCAGGAACGCGGTCTTCTTTCTTTTCCCCTGAAAAATCGTTCTTCATGTGTGTGCCATCGCAAAAAGGCTTGCTTGCGGACCCTCCACATCTGCACATTGCCATGGTGGGCTTTGTTTCAATGAATACCCCTTTTGAATTACGCAGGGTTTTTAGATTGCTTACAATGTATGGTCCGTCTTTTGATACTCTTATAATGGTTTTGTCTTCTTTATCCATTGACATTCCCCTTGCATAGACTTTTGTCTGAATAGCTTAAGTAATTATTACGAAATAATGTCTATGTTTTATTCAGTATTTTCCTGTAAATTTAGCAATTGATCTGTGCAGGCCATGGATGCTGAAATCCTTCCCCAGGTACATCATGGGGCACTTTCCCTTGATTATCTGTATACCAGGGTCCCTCATCTCCTCAATTTCTGGAGTTTCGGTACGCCAGTGTATCCAGAAATTAGAACATCCTTTTTTTTTGAGAGCCTGCACAAAGTCTGCTGGATCGGAGGTTGTGATTCCCAGTACAGCATTTTCTACATTATCTGGTATGTCATCAATACTTTTTATGTCTCCTTTATCGGGGTTAGCTGATAAATCAAAAACGTACACTTCTTTACCTCTATTATTGAGTTCATCTATAGTGTATTTCATTGCTGGTTTAGTATTGTCAGTTATTACTACAAAGGATTGTTTTTCCCAGAAAATTTCCCTATCGTTGTTCATGGAATTCCTCCTATCAAGTAATATTGTACTTCTGGTTACTAACAGATGTCGGTTTTAGAATGTACCAATATGTATGATATCGGGTCGGATTAGACGGGATAATGGAAAATAGGATTAACGTTAATCTTTACTTTCTGTTAACCACTGCTTCAAGTGCAAAGAATATATTGCAAATGTACGTTTAATGTGGTTCTATAGTTATTGGTTTAATTACTCTTTTACAATTACAACTAGTTAATATCTTTTAACTTTTATTTTGCTCTGTTCAATTGGGTTTAAATATGTTGAATGCATATAGAGCAACGTTGTGATTGCATAATTTATTATCAGGAATTGGTTTTGTTTTGGGGATAATTTGTATTAATTCCGCCTTCTGATTACTAAAATAAAATTCCTTCATAAAATCTAAATGAGGTATCAATCTGGCTTATAACAACTATAATAAAAAAAAGAATAAGAATAAACAGCAGAACGAGGGTGCACAATTTACTAAAGTCCGTACTCCGCGTAAGGACAGGAATGAGATTGTTGCTACAGTAACCAGGATGCTTGGAGGCAAAAGGCTTGATCTTCAATGTATGGATGGTGTTGTAAGAATGGGAAGAATTCCCGGTTCCCGTAAAAGACGTATGAGAATACGGGAAGGTGACGTGGTCCTTGCAGTACCTTGGGACATTCAGGATTCAAAAGCCGATGTCGTCTGGAAATACAGAAGACAGGAAGTCGCCTGGCTTCAGAAAAAAGGTTATCTGAAATAATTTTCACTTAATGTGTTGCAGGGATGGAGCGTTTTTTCCATCCATTCACACAATCAGTTTTTAATTAGACACCTTTTTGGGCTTGTCTGGATGTGTTTTTTTGTCTGGATTTGAGCAATACAACTTTGCTCTATTTACAAATATCTACCATAAACAATATATTTTATGACTATTATCTCTTGATAAGGAGTATTCACTATAATGAGTGAAGAATGGAAAGATCAAATTACTAATCAAATTAACTCTCTTGAAAAGCTCGAAGAAATAATCAATCTGACTGAATCTGAAAGGGAAGCCATAAAAACCCTTGATACACACTGGGGTACTACACCTTATTTTGCTTCCCTTATGGACAAGGATGATCCGGAGTGTCCAATCAGGAAACAGATTGTCCCATCCCTTCAGGAAACTCATAACAGGTATGGGATGAAAGATTACCTTGTCTGGAAAGAAAACAGGGCCACCGATGAAGTACGCCCTGATAGTATAGCCAGGCAGTATAAGGACAGGGTCGCATTTACGGTTTTCCAGAAATGTGGTATCTATTGTCGCCATTGTTTCAGGAAAGAACTGGTTGTGAATCATGATCTGAAACTGGATTTTAATGTGGACGATGGTATTGAATGGATTCGCCAGCATCCTGAGGTTCGGGATGTTCTGATAACTGGTGGGGATCCGCTTCTTTTATCGGATGAAAAGATTGAATATATTATTGGAAGTCTTCGGGATATTCCCCATGTTGAGATGATTCGTATTGGCTCACGTTTGCCTATAGTTTTGCCTCACAGGATTACTGATAATCTGAAAAGGATACTGGGTGGATATCATGATGTACCAATTTGGCTGAATACCCAGTGCAATCATCCCAAAGAGATTACTGATAAAACAAAACGTGCGGTCTATGATCTTGTATCTGCAGGTGTTAACGTAGGTAATCAGGCCGTATTGCTGAAAGGCATAAATGATGATGTGCAAACCATAAGGGATTTGCATCAGAAATTATTGACTGCAAGAATCAGGCCATATTATCTGTTCTACTGTGAACCTGCACCGGGAATCGATCATTTCCGTACTCCGGTAGAAAAAGGTGCGGAATTGATACGCGATGGTCTGCGTGGGCACACAACAGGACTTGCTCAGCCAATGTATGTAATTGCAACCAACGTTGGTAAAATTCCTTTGATGCCGGATTATTATATGGTAGATAAAGATGAGGAAAAATATATTCTCAGGAACCATCGGGGTGAATTAACGGAAATCCCGAACATACCCGAGTAAAAAGAAAATGTTTCTTCAGGTTATACGATGTCAGTTTGCTGGCACCAATGATCTATACTATTTATATATTTTTTATAATTATCGGTTTTTAACTTATCAATAAGTTCTTTTTTCTTTTCAGTTCAAATAATTTTAATCTAGGGTCTTCCTACGCGACAAGTATATATGTTAAAATTGGTTTGTAGCACTCACTCCAAACGGGAGGGATTCTGCTTGTATCCCTCTCCCAGTTCATTTACAGTTTCTCATCATTTTCTACGCTTGCCAGGACATTCTCTATTCTGTAAATTATCCAGGGGTTAAATTTATATTTCATTATCCTATTTGTTCGATAAATTGACTATTTGGAATATGAAATATGCTGTGGAGTTGTTGTTAATTGGAAGATGCTCATTCATCTATGAAAGAACTTGCAGCACTGAAACTGGAATACGATATCTTATCCAGAAAACTTATTTATGGTGCTGTGGAAAAAGTTTTTGATGACAAGTCCGAGCCGTTACCATATTTGAAAAATCGCAATCATGCAATCCTTATTCTCGGCCGGGAAAAGGAGATGATGCCTTCTACCCTGGCCAGGTTCCTGAACCTGAAAAAAAGCAGTGTGACAAGCATTATTGATTCTCTTGAGAAGGAGGGTCTGGTAAAAAGGACAGCAGATCCTATGGATCGGAGAAAAATATGGGTCTCACTAACCTCCTCTGGTTACAGGTATATAGATGTTCTTGAAGGCTGTGTGGAGAAATTAGTCGATGTCATGCTTGAAGGGCTTGAAGAGGATGAAATTGACGAAATGCTGCAAAGTATGCGTTCGGTAGTAAATCTGGAACGAAAAATAGCTGACAATGCTTTAAATACTTAAAATAATTGATAAAAATGAATTTTTTTGTGGGTAATGAATAAGTTATATATAGAAGAATTACATGAATCAGCCCCAATATGTAGTCAAGTACTCGTATACAAAATATACAGCATATTTGCGTATATAAATATATCTCTATAAATTAAAAGGAGTGTTTCCCTATTAAAAACATCTTTGAGAAACTGGGTATTTTCGTTGAGGATCATTCGATTGCCATTGTGATAATTGCAATGTTACTTGTTCTTGTTTCATTTGAAGGTGCTCAGCTGATCAAGATGGAATCGGGTACAGAAACATTTGTGGATAAAGATTCGCAGCTGTACCAGAATTATGATCATCTTTACCTGAGTCTTTTTAGTAAGGAAGCCATCGTTGTTATGGTGGAAGGGGGTGATGTAAGGGACAGGGCTTTGCTGGAAGCGCTCGATCGTCTGGAAAAGATGTCGTCTTCGATACCGGGTGTGCTGAGTACACAAAGTGCTTCTTCGGTTGTAAAGGAAGCCAACAAGCTGGAAAACGGCAGATTTGAAATTCCTCAAAATGATGAACAGTTGTCCGAATTGATTCCTTATATCCCATCGTCCCTGTCTCCGGATAAAACTCATACACTTGTTTATATTGAAATGGCAGGGGATACCAGTGAGGTCCGAAAACAGGAAATTCTCAATGAAGTTGAAACTTCGGTAGACCTGGCAGAGATCCCTCCTGGTTACACTTCGATTGTCACCGGTGACCCTGCATTTGAGATAGGGATGAATAAGGAAATGACGTCCAGCATGGGTGTCTTGCTCTTGCTCTCCGTCTTTTTGATGGTCATTGTTCTCTATCTTGTATTCAGGCACGTAAGATGGAGATTGATGCCCCTTGCAATTGTGCTTCTGGGAATAATCTATACTTTCGGTGCAATGGGTTATCTGGGTATACCCATGACCATGGTGTCCATGGCAGCGTTTCCGGTACTTATCGGTCTGGGAATCGATTATGCCATACAGTTCCATAACCGTATTGAAGAAGAACTGGAAAGGGGTGAGTCTCCCCGGGAGGCGGTTATCGACACGATCAAACATACCGGTCCGGCTGTTATGATTGCGCTTACAATCACATCACTTGGCTTTGTTTCTCTGGCAACTTCCACAGTACCTATGGTGCAGGATTTTGCAAAACTCCTTCTTATTGGTGTGTTCATGTGTTTCCTGTCCTCTCTTTTTGTAGGTGTGACTGTTATATACGGGCTTGATACATTTGCAAAAAAAAGACAGGAAAAAGCAAAAAAACATCGTGTAGATTCTCTTCGTCACAGGCTTATCACCCGCAGGTTCAAAAAACCTCATAAAAAGCAAACCAGCACTGATTCAGGTGGCTTTATTGATAATACCCTGCGTTCGGTTGCGACTTTTACGATGAAACATCCCGTTCCCGTACTCATCATTGCAGGTTTGATCTGTGTAAATGGTCTCTACACCGATACCTTTGTCCCAATCCAGACAGACACTGAAACTTTTGTGCCGGAAGATATGCCTGCCCTGATAGACCTCCAGCATCTCGGAGATATTACAGGTGGGGATGATGAGCTCAATGTAATCATAAAGACTTCAAATATTGCAGACCCGGACCTTTTACATTGGGTCGATAAGTTCAGTCAGCATGAAGTTGATAATCGTGATAATGTTTATGCAGCAACAAGTCTCGTCTCACTAATAAAAGATAATAATGGCGGTGTGCTGCCGGATTCAGAGGCAGGGGTAAAGCATGTTCTTTCAGGGATTCCTGATTCTGCAAAGGAGCGATACATAAGTGGCCAGAATATAATGGTTGTCAACCTCAACATCGGTGATGCCATGAGCGGTCTGGGACTGGAAGGTATTGAAACTCTTGCTAATGTCATTGAAGAGGATATTCAGTGGCTTGCTCCTCCACCAGACGTAAGTGTGACAATCACGGGTCACTCTTTTGTGTTTATCGAGGTCATAGGTGCCCTTACATCTGGAAGGATTTTCATGACATACCTGGGGCTTGGAATGGTTTTTGCCGGTCTGCTTTTAATATACAGGGATTTCCTGAAAGCCTTTGTACCTGTCATAACCATGTTTATGGTAATTGGATGGACTGGAGGGCTAATGTACTATCTGAATATGGAATATACGCCGATGACCGCGACCCTTGGAGCTCTGATTTTGGGTGTTGGTTCGGAATATGCGGTACTTATGATGGAGCGCTACTTTGAGGAAAGGGAAAAGGGTGCTCTACCTGAAGCAGCTATGTGTGAAGCCAGTGTTAAGATCGGCAAGGCCATCGTTACTTCCGGCTTGACCACACTATTTGGTTTCCTGGCACTGGTTGCTTCTGCTTTTGGTATTATAAGCAGTTTTGGTATCATTACTGTAATCGATGTTGCCCTTGCTCTGATTGCTACATTTGTCATATTCCCTCCTGTAATTGTAACCCTGGACAAATGGAGGGATAAACACAGAGCAAAAAAAGCAGGGCATAATATGAATTCATCTGCAAATAATCTTCAAACAGGGGCTGATATCTCATGAGTAGGATACAAAACAATATAACTAATTTCAGAAGACCACTGGTCTTTCTGTCCCTGATCTCAGTAATACTGCTTGCAACTCTATTTAGTGGTATGTCTACGGCCCAATCGAAAGAGTACATCCCCCCAACTTATGAATATACTACAAATTATTACAGGGGCTATGGCATGCCGGATATTCATGCTTCAGTGGTAGGGGACACTCATTTTGAGCGGGGTGAAACAGCTACTCTCAATGTAATTCTCTCTAACAGGGGCATTTTGCATGGCTTTAAATCCGTCACAGATGTGGAGGGTGACAAGACCAAACAAGCCCTTGCCATGAAAGAGCTGGAATATGAAACAAAACGCACAATTGCTTACGGTATAAAGACCAGTCTGGTTTCTCCTACTGATTATATAGAGATTGATTCTTCGACCGATGGCCAGACCCTGGAAAAACTGGGTCCCGGAGATTTACCCTCACGTCCTATGACATTCACGATTGAAATTTCGGATTACGCTCCAGCAGGGGACTACGTATTGTTTCTTCCTGTAAGTTATGAATATCAGGAGGATGTTCGTATGACCGGTGGACGGACTATTCAACTAGGGTTGCCTGACATGGATCATGCTACCTATTATAATAATTCGAATAAAACTCTGCAAATACCTATCCATATAGAAAAGGAAGCAGAATTTGAAGTCGTTGATGTTAATGGAGAGCTGGTTGCCGGTGAGGAAAGCGTAATACAGGTGACGTATCGCAATGCAGGTGAATTGACTGCAGAGGATGCTCTTGCCAGGGTGGTCGTCATGGACCCCTTAAGTACCGGCAGTTCTACGGCATTGCTGGGTACTCTTGAACCGGGCGAAGAACATACAGTTTCATTTAATGTTAACTCAGATGTTATGGCTGTTGTCAAGGAATATGCAATAGATAGTGAGATACGTTATATCGATGAAGATGGGGATTACGCATTTTCTGATAACATGAAAATAAATGTGCCAATGCAATCATCAGATAAATGGATTGGTATCACCCAGATTTCACTTTTATTGACTCTTTTGATAACCATATATCTGGTAGTTGACAGTATCCGTAAAAAGAAAAAGTAACTCTGGAAAGGAGAGGAGTGACCATGAATAAAAGAAATTTAATGATAGGAATAATTGCACTGGGAATATCCCTGATGTGCCTGATTCCGGCCTCAGCTGCCGGCTTCACCCCGCAGAATAATGCCTTGCCTGATAATTTTGATTTTAGTGACAACTACTACACTGTATATGGCGGTCCCGATGTAAGCGCAAACATCGTTGGTGATAATGAATTTTATCGTGGGGATAGTGTCACGCTG
>NZ_MAFX01000026.1:0-15089 GCF_001683555.1 Methanohalophilus sp. DAL1
CTATCATTGTTTTGTGCTGATGTTCCTCTTGCGTTTTCCGCATCTTCTGCAGAAATAATGTTTCTCTGCAACACTGGAAGAGAAATCAGAATAGCCTCCGGTATTTTTCCATTCATGGATACCAATAAAGCAAAGGAGTTTGGATAATTGCATTCCAATCTCCTTATTTTTCAATCTCCGGCATTCCTATACCCACAAATGTCAGCTTGGTCTCAACAGGCAAGCCACTACCTTCATGGAGTTTGATTTCCTGCTTGCTGACTTCCACTTTAACATCTTCGCGATCCAGACCGGCTTCTTTCATGTATTCAAGCACCATTTCCCTGCCGAGTTTTTCAGCTGCTTCAAGTGCATCCGGATAGCTTGGGAATTTTTGCCTGCCATGCGGGGAGAACATCATTATGCCTGTTTTGTTACCCTTGGATATCGTACGAACGAGGATCTCCAAACGTTTGATACCTTTACCTACGAGTGCCCCCACAGCATTACCAACTTCCGCATGTTCAGGGAGGATTATGTCGGCATCCAGCAATTCATTCACTTCATTCACATAAGCGCTTACAGGTCCACCCAGAAGTATGACCGGAACATCGACTTTGAAATGACTGAAAAACTCTTTCTGGTTTGCAATGATTGTCTCAATTTCCTCTTTATCCACATTTCGGAGAAGATATGCCATTATGTATAATGCCATATTATGGGCAAATTTGGATTTTACAGTCTTGGAAAACTTGCTTTTTTCCAGAAAAGTCAACCTGCCCAATGTGTTTGCACCTATATGGGATGCTTCCGCATTCCAGGCATCATACTCACCGAGTACATGTAATGCATCCGTAGGAGTAAAGCCGATAGCCTGCACCAGTCTTTTCTGGATCAGCCTGTCCAAAAGCAGAGGAGAAGGCAATCTGTCGATGAATATCTCGGTAACAGAGACGGGTTCTTCACCTATATTATCCAGAATTTCCTTTTCAAGTTTACTGATATTTGGAATCTCTTTACCTGTTTTAACAAAGAATTTGGTGGGCTGGATATTCTCACACATCTGCATTTTGGAAGGAGTACGTGAAAGTTTGAGCTTATCAATAATCGATGGCCATTTAGAAGCTGCTACACATAGAGGCATGACCCGGCGAGGGCCAATGTTTATCTTCTGGGCTTTGATCCAAACGTGGCTATCTCCCCCCATAGCTGAGGTTTCCATGCGTAGGGCCTGTACCTTGGTCTGCCAGCCTCCCACTACTGCGCCCCTGTCGGTAATCTCGGGCAACCCGTCATTTATCATGGCTACATCGGTACTGGTACCACCGACATCAATAGCAAGACATGTCGGAGAATCCGATAAATAGGACGCACCGACAAGACTTGCGGCAGGTCCTGAAAATATGGATTCAATGGGTTTTTCTTTGGCTTCCTCGATACCCACAACTGAACCATCACATTTGAGCATCAGAAGACGAGCATTAATGTTACGTCTTTCCATTTCACCAATAACTGTTTCTATGAACTGACTTGTTATAGGTATCAATTGGGCATTGAGATAAGCAGTAACTCCTCTTTCATAGGCCCCCAATGCCTGGGACAGCTCATGGCCACAGACCACCGGCATTCCGGTAATTTCTTTTACGATCTCTTTTGCCCGCAGTTCATGGTTTGGGTTACGTATACTAAAATAGGACGAAATGGCAAAAGCCGACACTTTCTCCTTCATTTTTGTTACATAATCCCTGATGGCCTGCTCGTCCAGAGGGGCTATTTCTTCACCATAAGAGCCGTGTCCCCCTTTAATTACAACAGAATTGTCGATGGAATGTCCTTCAGGAATCGAATAATCCCCGATCATCAACAATGCCACAGGGTAACCGGTTTTTTCCAGAATGGTGTTCGTGGACAGGGTTGTGGAGACAGATACTAATTTTACCTTTGTAAGGTACTCTTGGTCCAATCCGTCAAGCGAATTTCTTATTCCTTCAAGAAGGTCCGGATAAGTGGTAAGAGCTTTATTTGAATCGATTACTGCTCCGTCCGAATCCCTGATTATAACCGAATCCGTATATGTGCCACCTGCATCAATTCCCATACTGTATTGCATAATAGTTGTCTCCAATTAACCAGTTCATTAATAAGATATCATCCATAGATATAATTAATTTAACCCACAGGACAAAATAACTCCTGCAATAAAAATTCCAGTTTTTATGTACGAGTATGCAACAAGTTCTTGATACATATCGCACGGTATTGCACCAACCATACAAAATCATGATATTATGGTATATATAATATTTGGAACGTGACGATATAAAAAGACCCGCTATCCACCCCAATAACAATAGAAAAAGAAATTAATCAAGATTTCCAGGAAGAATAACGATATTTTACATCATAATATTCATCCAGAACTGTAGCCATCATCGTGCCTATCTGGGGCAAACCCCTGGCTTGGCACTGAAGTTTTGCAACAAGCTTTTTCAGCTGCAGCAGGGTGCCCATGACAATCAGATCTGTATTCTCAGTCTCATGCGATATGGCATTTCGCTCAAGACATGCATCCCCGCCTCTTGCCAGAATTTCCTGCTTGATGATAAGGGCTTCTGTGGTTGTAATATTGCACACAAGAAGATTGAACAGCAAGGATTTATTTTTCATAACCTGTGCCCCGGTTGAAGTCACACCCAGGGATTTCATCACCCTTACTGAATCATCCGGATCGGTAACCTCCAGCATTCTCACCTGCCTTTCATCAGCTTCCTGACAGGGTATTCTGCCCCGTATCGCCTCGGCTATTCGTACAGCATCCGTTGTCGCAGCCACATCGTGGGTGCGTATAATGTGCGCCCCTTTATGCACAGCAATTGCGGTTGCTGCCAGACTTCCATATAATCTTTCAGCAGCAGGCTTGTTCAGGACCTCTCCTATGAAGGATTTGCGGGAAAGAGCTGCAAGAACCGGTTTGCCAAAAAGCTGCAGACGTTCAAAACGGTCAAATGTCTCAAAATCGTATGTCGGATCTTTTTCGGGGACCCATTTACCAATAGCGGGATCCAGAATTAATCGATCCGTATCAATACCCTTCCCTTCACAAAGCTCAATGATTGCCTCCAGGGAATCCATAACCGCATCCATCCCAAGCACGTCACCCGGTACTTTCCGGGAGGCCATTACAACAGCAGGACATTCATGGTCTGCCACCACATCCGCCATGTTTACATCAGTCATGAAACCGGAAACATCATTTACAAGGTCAGCGCCCCTGTCAAGACACTGGTCGGCAATATCCGCAAACACGGTGTCCACTGAAAGAACAGCATCCACGTTTCCTGCAAGAGCATCTATTGCAGGAAGTAATCGTTCCCGTTCTATTTCCTTGCTTATGGGTTCTGCAAGGGGCCAGGTGGAGCGGCCGCCTATATCAAGCACGGTTGCACCTTCCTCCACCATTGCAGAAGCAGCATCAATGAGGGAATCTTCCCTGACAACAGACCCCTTGTAAAAGGATTCATGGCTTAGGTTCAATACACCCATCAATCTTACGGGGTGGTTGTCTCCTACATTTAGTCCACATATGTCAACATCGACTACCATTGAAACTACCAGCTGATTTTATATTTGACAGGATAATTACTCAATTTTCTTTGCAGCAAAGGTCACATGGGTCAGAAGCGTGGCTATGGTCATAGGTCCCACGCCCCCTGGCACCGGTGTAATAAATGAGGCTTTATTCACAACATTTTCAAAGTCCACATCACCATATATCTTGCCTTCTTCTTCGGTGATTCCCGCATCAAAAACAACAGCTCCTTTTTTGACCATATCTTCTTTGATGAGATGCTTGACACCGGCTGCAACTACAAGTATATCGGCACCCGCGGTGTAACTTTTAAGATCTTTGGTGTAAACATGACATACCGCCACTGTAGCATTGCGGTTTAAGAACATTGCTGCCATGGGTTTACCAACTACATTACTGTGACCGACTATCACAACATCTTTTCCTTCAATGTCTACATCATAATATTCAAGAGCACGAATTATCCCCGCAGGCGTGCAGGGAACAAAACCCTCGTCGCCGATCATCAGGTTGCCCATGTTATAGGGATGAAACCCATCCACATCCTTTGCCGGATCAATAGCCTGCATGGCCTTTTTTGCATCCAGATGTTGAGGCAAGGGCAACTGAAGCAGTATACCATGAATATCTGCACGTGTGTTCAGATTCTTGATCCTATCCAGCAGTTCCTTCTGGGTGATAGAGGCGTCGAGCTTCTGATCCTCCGCATAAATGCCTACCCTGTCACATGCTTTATGCTTCAGTCGTACGTACAATTGCGAGGCGGGGTCCTGTCCCACAAGGATAGTTGCAAGGCCGGGGACCATACCGTCATCAGCCTTCATAGAAGCTATTTCTTCTGTTAATTCTGCCTCAATCTGCTTTGAAATCGCTCTGCCGTCTATGATTCCCTGTTTAGCTTCACCCGCCATTTAACCACCTTAGAGATGCTTGTAGATCGGGAAGTCGCTGCACAGCTGCTGTACATCAGCATTAACCTGATCCAGTACATCCTGATCTTTTGGATGCTGGATTACTGTTTCTATGAAGTTAGCAACATCTTCCATCTGAGCCTCCTTCATACCACGAGTGGTGACCGCAGGAGTACCTGCACGCAGACCGCTTGTGATGAACGGACCCCGGGTTTCGAAGGGTATAGTGTTCTTGTTGATAACAATCCCACCATTACTCATATAGGTCTCAGTCTCCTTACCGGTCAGATCATATTTGTTGAGATTGATAAGCATAAGATGATTATCCGTGCCACCGGCCACTATATCAAAATCACGGTCTATAAGGTTTGCACAGAGAGCTTTTGCATTTTTCACAGTCTGTTTCTGGTCCTGCCTGAACTTATCAGAAAGAGCTTCCTTAAATGCAACTGCCTTGGCAGCAATAATATGCATAAGAGGACCGCCCTGAAGACCGGGGAAGACTGTTTTATCCACACCTTTTGCATATTCTTCACGACACATGACCATCCCTCCGCGTGGACCCCTCAGTGTTTTGTGTGTGGTCGTTGTTACAAAATCAGCATATGGCACCGGACTTGGATGTTCACCGGCCGCAATCAGGCCTGCGATATGGGCAACGTCGGCAAGCAGATATGCATCCACTGAATCAGCGATTTCCCTGAAGCGCTTGAAATCGATCGTGCGGGAATATGCAGAAGCACCGGTAACTATCATCCGGGGTTTTTCCTTTTTTGCCATTTCCTCGAGGGCATCGTAATCCAGCTCTTCAGTTTCCTCTGCTACTCCATAGGGTACAATATCATAAAGTTTACCTGAAAAACTTACAGGACTTCCATGCGAGAGGTGACCTCCGTGAGAGAGGTCCATTGCCATAATCCTGTCACCTGGATTGAGGACGGAGAAGTAAACGGCCATATTGGCACCAGAACCTGAATGTGGCTGGACGTTCACATGTTCGGCACCAAAAATTTCCCGGGCCCTTTCAATAGCCAAATCCTCTGCAATATCAACAAATTCGCAGCCTCCGTAGTATCTCTTACCGGAGTAGCCTTCTGCATATTTGTTGGTCATAATGGAACCCTGAGCTTCCATTACCGCCCTGCTTGTGTAATTCTCTGATGCTATAAGGTTGAGTTTATAGTCCTGTCTTTCGGCCTCAAGCTCCAGTGCTCTGGCGATATCGGGATCTGTTTCTGAAATATAAGACATATTGTTCCTCCTTCTATCTTTGAATTTATGAGATGATTATGATATATGTACACGTCTTCCTTTTACGTCCAGTCTTCCTTCGGCAAACAACTTAACTGCTTCGGGGAAAATAATATGTTCCTGTGCAAGTATTCTTTCAGAAAGGGAGCCTTCAGTATCTGAATCAAGTACAGGTACGCTTTTTTGCAGAATGATCGGGCCGGAATCCATCCCTTCATCAACAAAATGTACAGTGCAGCCTGAGATTTTTACACCATATTCCAGAGCCTGTTTCTGAGCATTCAGACCTTTAAAAGAAGGCAAAAGGGCGGGATGGATATTCATTACCCTGTTATTGTAGGCCTTTATCACATTGGAACCCAGGATTCGCATGAAACCGGCAAGTAAGAGCACATCCGTACTGAATTTTGCAAGAGATTCCAGAAGTGCATTTTCAAAATGTTTTTTGGATTCATAAGCAGCCGGGTCGATAAAAAGAGCATTTATGCCGTGATTCATAGCCCTTTCTAGGCCATAAGCGTCCCTTTTATCACTTATAACCACACTGACACGGGCATTTGGGATATAACCACTTTCTACATTATCAATAATTGACTGTAGATTAGAGCCCCTGCCGGATATCAGGACTGCAATGTTGAGAGTCATTGCCCATCCTAAGGGATTTGCCATATATTATAGTTTTGGAAAAAATAATCCAAAAATCAATAATCAACAGTTGTACTGGCTCTTTCACTAATAAGGTCATCCAGTTCCTCTGAATCCGAAAGGGAATCCAATTCCTTTCTTTCAATCAGGACTGTGTGTTCTACCGATGTAGTTTTACTTTCTCCTTCAATGATATAAACCGATCTTGTACGTGTGATGGTGGATATATTGCTCATCAAATGAGCTCGCTTTACCATCGCATTGCTGTATTTACTTACTCCGGTCAGGAAAGTAGTGGAACAGTCCCTGGAAACCGCATTAAAGGGCGCCTGGGATATTGAAAGTACATCATAACCTAGCCCGTAAATAAAACTCAGGATACCATCTGTAGGAGGCTGGAAGGTGTCATTTTCATCCGGTTCCTGACGGGAACGACGAAACGGGCCCAGAATATCAATGGATTTTGCAAGCGCCACATCAAGCAACTCTTCCAGTTCGAGTACAACATCAATGGAAGCATCCATGCAACCCTCCTCATATTTACTGATGGTACGCCGGGATACCCCCAGATGTGACGCCAGGGAACCGATAGACATCGAAAGCTGACTTCTGGCATCCCGCAGCACATCACCATCAATGGAAACATAGAGACCTCCGGGAGCTGCCGAAATCAGAGGAGGTATGCCTTCTACAAAATAATCATAAAGGGTCTGGACATTAAGAGCAGGGATCTCATAACGTACATAGACTACGCTATCTTCAAGCATCTGATCACGCGTTTTTGCCCCAATCAGCATCGGAGTACCACCGAGATATCCTGCCAATGCTTTCATTTCAGATGCTGTTTCTTCATTCAGGCTATCAATATTATATAATGCCTTACAGAAAAGAAGTACATCATCCTGCCTTGCTGCCAGATCAAAACTACGAGGTCTAATGTTACAGCGGCTAGATACAGTAAAATTACTCTTTTCCAGTACATCAATGATTTGATGTATTAGAATGTCTTTTGTCATGACAAACTATAATGTCCTTGCACATCTATATAAATATATCTACCCACAAATGCATAATTGAAAAACATGATCATAAGCTTTGATGATACAGATTCCCGCAGTCTTGGGATGTGTACCACATACCTTGGTGCCCTATTGATGGATGAACTTAAAGAGTATGGCAAACCTTCCGGCCTGCCCCTGCTTATAAGATTGAATCCTACCATACCATTCAAAACACGGGGCAATGCTGCCGTTGCGATCAAGATAGAGACATCTGAACCTGAAAGAGTCAAAAAACATGTAATACAGAGAATAGAAGAACTTGCACAGATGGAAGACGAAAATACAAATCCAGGTGTGGTCTTCCTCGAAAATTACAATGACGAAATTAAAAATGTCCTGGCCGCCTTTTTCAAACGCACTGTGCAACATGTAATCACCATCCGACAAGCAAAAGAGCTCATTGAAAAATACAAACTTGATGCCAGAGGATACAAAAACGGCCGTGGACTGATAGGAGCACTGGCTGGCTGTGGTGCCATGCTGGAAGAAAAGTGGGACCACACCTATGAATACCTTTCCTACAGGCAGAAAGAAAAATGGGGTACACAGCGATTTGTAGATGAAAATAGCGTAATCCGAGCAGATGAAGCCACCTATCCCAATACATGGGACAACCGGGATATTGCGAACAAGCTGGTGGTCTGCATACCCCATTCGCCAGACCCTGTCCTTTATGGTATACGGGGAAAGACTCCTGAATACGTCTCCCATGCTGCCTCCATGATAGAGGGAGAAGTTACAGAGAGATATGCAATCTACAAGACAAACCAGGGAACCGATATGCATCTGATTCCTGCAGAAAGTATCAGTAATCTGCAGGACATGGAATCGTATATAATCCAGGGATTTGTGGCTTCAACTCCCCGTACAATTGAAGGAGGACACACCCTATTCTTTTTCAGGGACAATGAGGGAGAAGAAATGGAGTGTGCCGCTTTTGAGCCCACAAAAAACTTCCGGGAACTAATTCGCAAACTTATCCCGGGAGACAATATAACACTACATGGGAGTTTCAAGAATAAGACACTGAATATTGAAAAAATTGATGTGATAGAACTTGCGGAAAAATACAGGAAGGCCAACCCTCTGTGCCCTAAATGTGGGAAGAGTATGAAATCTGCCGGCAAGGGACAGGGATATCGATGCAGGCGTTGCAAAACACAGGCAGATACAGCCACAAGGTCCAAAGTTGAAAGGGGGATCAAAACCGGGATGTATGAGGTCCCCCCCTGTGCCCGCAGGCATCTTTCAATGCCTCTGGTGCGGAAAAGAGGAAAGGATACCCACCCTTCAAGGTAATTCAGGTCCTTATATCTGCAAGGTCTGCTACAGGAGGCAGCATTCGTTTGTGGAGATTGGAATCTACACGCTGGAGAAGCTGGTCCAGCCCGGACTCTGAGACACCACATTCAAAAGCCACTGCACCGGCCTCCTCTCCTGCAAGCATTTTTATCAGGATGTTGTCGATTGTATCATAGGAATGACCCAATTCATTTTCATCTGTCTGGTCTTCCCAGAGAGCGGCTGACGGGGATTTGTCAATGATTCCGCCGGAAACACCTGTTATTTCCGCCATTTGGAAAACTTCAGTTTTATAGAGGTCCCCGATTGGTTCGAGGTCCACCCCGCCGTCGCCGTACTTGGTATAGTAACCCAGCAAGATTTCGGTCTTGTTGCCGGTACCTGCCACAAGTCTGCTGCCAAGATTGGCATAATAGTAAAGAATAGACATCCTGATCCTGGCTTTCAGATTGCCGTTGACGTATTTGTTAGAAGGGTCAGACCCTGGCATATTTGCAAGATATGTTTGAACAATTCCCCCAATATCAATGGTCCTGAATTCAATCCCGAGTCCATGGGCCACCTCGGTTGCATCCAGTACATCTTCCGGCGGTGTGACATTCAGTTCAGGCAGATGCAGCCCCAGTACATTCTCAGCACCAAGTGCTTCCACTGCCAGATGCGCCACAAGTGCAGAATCCACCCCACCGCTGATACCTACAACAGAACCGGTTACACCGGCACCTTCACATTTCTTGCGAATGAAATCTACTATTCTTTCCTTTGCTTGCAGAATGTCCATTTATATCCACCTGAGGTGGCATTATTTGGACGGATTGTATTAATACATTTACACCGGAAAGAGTGGGGCTTAAATAAAATAAAAGATATATTTTATATGAATATACAAAGGAGCATTTAATGTAACAAGTCACCATCCATATCCAGGGCCTCGATAGTATACTCAAGGGAGGTTGGAATAGTCCTTCTGCAATCCTTGTAGCCGGTGTTGCAGGCAGCGGGAAGACCACATTTGCATTGCAGGCATTATGTGAAAGTGCAAGAGAAGGGAAAGTTTGCCTGTATGTTACTTCGGTCAACGAACCTGCCACAGTCGTGAACAATTTTGTATCAAGGCTGAGTCATTATGAGGTATCCCGGATCTCCAGAGGAAACATACACCAGATCTCTATTGATATCAAGACCCTCGATCGGGGAATATATTCCTTCATGTGGAATCTCGAGGATTCCATTGAAAAAATCAAACCTGAAATCATCGTTATTGATCCCATTACAATCATAGGATGCAGTTTCGATAATAATACCAGAAGAAGATTCTACTATGAATTTTTCAAAAGGATGAAAAAATGGAATTCACTGGTACTTGTTACCGGAGAAATGTCCGACAAGGAAATTGAAGAAAGTACACTGGGATATGTAACAGATGGAATAATACATCTTACAAACAAAGAAGAAAGACAGCAGCGAAATCGCTATCTTGAAGTGCTGAAACTGCGGGGACAGGAATACATCCCGGGCAAACACAGTTTTTCCATAACCAGTGAGGGAATAACAGTACTTCCCTGGCAGTACAGGACATCCCAGCGCGAAGAAAGCAAGCTAATTGAAACGGGACTCTGCGGGCTGGACTATATGCTTTGTGGGGGCCTGAGAGCAGGTTCGACAAATTATATCGGGGGCCCCACCGGCACAGGTAAAACCCTGATGGGTATCCGATACATAAAAAAGGGAGCTGAGCAGGATGAAAGGGGCATCATCGTTTCATTTGATGAAACAAAAAATGACATCCTGAATCGTGCTGAATCCGCAGGAATGGAACTTGAAAAAGATATTCATGCAGGAAATATCGAAATATTACAACTCTCCTCAAATGATTTTGCCAGGCATTTCCACGAAATCCAGCAGACGGTAGAAAAAGTCAATGCGACAAGGATTTTTGTTGATGACGTGGAAAAACATATGAAAACCATGGAAGGGACTGACTTTATTCAGCACCTGGTAGCAAAATACAAAAATGCAAATATCACACTCCTGACGACAGGAACCATATCATCCGGACTTCCAATGATTGGTGAAGCCGGCAAGAAATTGCACTCTGACAGCACCATAGCAACCTGTTATGTAGCGGACAAATTGCATTTGAAAAAGGGCCTCATTGTCCTCAAGAACTTCAATTCTAAACATAAGAAAGAAATCCATGAAATCAATATTGGTGAAAATGGGCTGGAAATTAAAGGAATCTTGCCTCTTACCGATATAATATCCTGAAGATGCAGGTTTAATTTTAATAATCCTTAAACATATCTAACCCCATGAAAATTTACATCGCAGACACCGGCGTTTTCATCAACCGTAAGGGCAGGGACCGCCAGCTTGTTACAGTGCCCTCAGTAATCGATGAAACAAAGGCTAGATACACAAGCATGGAAATGTTGATTGCCCTTGAAACGGGGGCAAAAATAGAGCAACCAGATCCTGTATTTAGGGAAAAAATTGTGGACAGGGCAGAAGGCACAGGTGATATTGAAGAACTTTCCGGGACTGATATCGATGTGCTGGCAAAAGCTCTGGAATATGGGAAAAATGCTGTCCTCATGACAGATGATTATGCTGTGCAGAATGTGGCTAGCATGCTTGGTATAAAGATAGAGCCCATATCCCAATCCAGAATAAAGGATAAAATAATCTGGGGGAAAAAATGCACCGGCTGCATGAAAAGATTTGACAATGGTGAAGAATGTCCCATCTGTGGGTCCCCCCTCAAGAAGATACGTAAAAGAAAGATATAATATTATAAAGGATGTATAGGAAAATAGACAGCATAAAACAACACATGGGGATTAAATGAAGAATATAGAAGAACTTATACAAAAAGCAGCCGAACTGCAAGCCAATGGTCTTGTTACCGGCCAGATCGCAAATGAACTTAATGTTTCCAGGGATACGGTCACATGGCTTCTCATGCGGGGTAAAAGAGGTGCGGAGGCCCCTGCACCCAAGGATATCTCTGTAAACTGGAGTGCCATAGGTAAAAACTCCTTCCGCCTGCGTTATATTTCACAGGCCCTGTGTGACATGGTGCTCGAATCCCTTGATGAGAATGACCAGATGGCAGACATGGTCGTGGGAATCGGATTAAGTGGTGTACCCATGGCCACCATGATTGCCGAGGAGCTGGGTGCCGATTTTTCCATATTCCACGGTTATGACAGCCAGAAAGAGAGAAATAAAAATACAGGAATTTTCAGCAGGAATTTCGGGCATGTAGAAGGAAAGAACTGCATTATTGTGGATGATGTGGTCTCATCTGGCTCAACCATTACCGATGTAATTGAACAGATAAAGAAAAGCGGATCCAACCCGGTTGCAATCGCAGTCATTATTGACAAGAAAAATTCGGAAACAATCAGTGGAGTCCCCGTGAACTCACTTATCAAACTGGCAAGGGTGGATTAAGGGAGATATTAAATCTCCGTATCCACTTCATACTTGCCTATTTTTTCCACGAGTTTGGAGAGTACCTTTTTACGCATCCCTCCCACGAACTTGATGCTTCCGACAACAAGATGCCCACCGCCATTCACACCTCCACCTACAATTTCCTCACGGAGCTGCCTGACAATTTCAGGAATATTCATCTTGACCCCACGGGATCGTATGACTGCAAAGTCCGGCCCGTAACCGATGGTCACAATCGGTTTACCTTCATTTTTCCTGCAGATTTTGTCATGAACTTCCCCGGAGGTCTTACCCGGTGCAGGGAACGTGAATTTGTGAGCATAGTTCTCCACATCAAGCACATTCATGATAGCCCCATTGGGCAGTTGCTGTGATTTGACATTGGGCATACATGCCTCAAGTTGCTCATCCATCATAGCTCTTGCCTGTTCACACAGCAGACTTACAAGTTGTTTATGCCTGGTGGAGTCACCAAAATTGAGAAGGTCGTTTATAATTCCCCTTCCACTGTTGAATTTTAACCAGTAAGCTTCAAAATCAAGGGCCAGGGCAATATCCTGCAGATCTTCCAGGGAATAGCTGGAAGAGACGAGATCAATATACTGATAGGCCTCATCGGATTCTGAACGATCACCCACAGCAGCGATTGCAGGGAGATGTTGTATCTGTTCTGTGACGTCAGGATTGATCATCCGTGCGACCTCTGTGGAAAGCATACCGGCAGTCTGACCGAAATCCCCACCCACATGAGCAGGGTTTACATGGGCCAGCAGGTAATCATCAACGACCTCATCAGGATTATGATGGTCCACAACCACCATATCAATCCCATATATCAATGCCTGTCTCATCGCGGGTACGTCTTCCTCCGTGGAACCATTATCCACCATCACAACAAGAGGCAGTTTCTGGTCATGCCTTTCCGCATCTTCAAGAGCAAAGGAAATGTCCTTGGTCACATCCATGATCTCATAAAAGGGGGCTTTTGAAGGAGAACGTTTGTAGAAATAGTATTCTCCATCCTGACCGTTGACTTCACGAATAAGAGGCAGGATTGCCTTTTCAATGGCCACACCGGCAGTCATGCCATCAGCATCAGCATGGTGGCGCAACAAAATCGGGCGTGATCTGAGAATGGCTTTTTTGATAATTCGGGCAACATCTTTCATCGCAGGACGAAGGTCTTCAAGAATCTTGCTTTTGGCAAGGAATTCTATATCATAAGGTTCTGCCCTCTGGTCAAGTATACGGTCTATGCGTTGTCTGACGGTCTGTTCTCTTTCACCTTTGAGCTGCTTCATACTCTTAACTTCAAGCTGCAGATCCTCTCCCCTGAGGTTGACCTCACCCGTAAGAGATACTACCATATCCGAATCAATGTCCGGATATGCCCGCTCCCCTGCACTTTCAAAGGCTGCACAGGGAATTATCCCGCCTTCATCAGAAATTACGAAAATGGTGGGACCACCGGTTTGTTTGATCTGGAGCACCTCTCCTTCAATACGCACAAGCTTACCCACATAATCCTTTAATTCAGACGAGATACGCACCGGCATTTCCTTTTCAACTTCTACGATCTTATGCTCGCCAACACTTCGTGGTAGCAGGTCCATTTTCCCATCGGATCGAATCTCATTTATCTCTACAACAAGCCTTTCTCCGGGTTCAAGTTTGGCCTTTATGTTGCTTGAATGGATCAATCCGCGCAGATTGGAATTCAGGTTCACAAAAGCCCCGAATGATGCCAGATTGTTTACCTCTGCCTGGTAATATTTCCCTACAGAAAGCTCGTTCATGTCACAGGAGTCGTCCAGCATATGGACCACCTTTACCTCATTGCATGATTTGCATATCTCGCGTCCGTCTATCAGGTGGTCGATAGATTTACCGCATATGTCACATCTATAAAGAAACCCTTCTCCTCCACAAAAAGGACATGGATCCTTTATTTCAACTTCCCCGCTGCCACCGCATTTTTCACATACGGAACTTCCTTTGAGGAAACTATTTACATCTTTTTCTGAAAGTTCCATAAGATTCATTGATTTTGGTTTCCCGGAGCCCTTGCATTCGGGACATTTCTGTATTGAGGACTCACGGGCACCAGTTCCGCCACATTCACTGCATTTTTCTTTCATTGTATCTGTGTTGCTGATTGACCTGCTTGTTTATGTAGGTTGCTGCAAAGAGAGGATACTATTTAGCATTTTTAAACTATCTACTTGTAGAGAATTACAGTAGCAACATATCCACCTGTTTCAACCATCCAACCATCCCACCAATAACTTTTAGAAGTATTGTATACAAAGTATCATTAAGGGAGAGTTTAGCATGGTAGAACAATATATAATTCCTGCATTAATCGTATTAGTAATAATCCTGTCCCAATCCATCAAAGTGGTAAAGGAATATGAGCGAGTGGTCATCTTCAGGTTGGGCAGATTTAGTGGAGTAAAGGGGCCAGGTGTGTTTTTCATAATCCCCATTATCGATACTGCGGTCAAGGTAGATCTGCGTGTCGTAACAATAGATGTCCCGAAACAGGCCGTTATCACCTATGATAATGTAACAGTGGCAGTGGATGCCGTCGTCTACTACAAAGTCCTCAAACCCGAATCAGCAGTTACAGAAGTTGAGGATTACAAGTATGCAACCGCAATGCTTGCACAAACAACCCTGCGTGATGTAGTTGGCCGAATCGAACTTGATGAAGTTCTATCTGGAAGAGAGGAGGTTAATAAGGACATACAGGAGATGCTGGATGCTTCCACCGATCCATGGGGAATCAAAGTTACCTCGGTCACCCTGAGGGATGTGAGTGTTGATGAAAAGATGCTCCGGGCCATTGCCCAGCAGGCTGAGGCCGAACGTGAGAAACGGTCCCGTATTATC
>NZ_MAFX01000027.1:0-14560 GCF_001683555.1 Methanohalophilus sp. DAL1
GAATTTGTATTTAAATTTATGGGTGTGTGATGGGAATAACAGTGCCTAACAATGCCTAATAAATATATGAAGCTCTGCGCCTCATATATACCAAAGACTTCATTCATACCTGAGGGCATCTACTGGTTTCATTCTCGATGCATTATAAGCAGGAACCACTCCCGATATGATACCTACAAACACTGCAATGCCGATTCCCATTCCTATAAGATCGGGAGCTACTGCCATACCCATGGAAGATCTCATCATAGATATTCCAAGCATCGGCATGAGTGCTGTAAGTACAAAGCTCAGCAGGATACCAAGCACCCCACCAACAAAGCCTACCAGTGCGGAATTAATCAAAAATATCATCATAATATCCCTGTTCTTAGCGCCTATGGCTTTCATGGTACCTATATCCTTAGTTCTCTCCATCACAGACGTAAACATGGTGTTTGCAATTCCCACAGAACCTACCAAAAGGGAAACTCCCGCTATGGCTCCCAGAAACATGGTAATTGAATCCATTATCTCAGTTGCAGTATCTGCCATTGAAAGGGAATAAAAAACACTGAAATCTCTATCATCCTCATTTGCGATATGACGGGATATCATAAGCTTTTCTTCGATAGTATTGACTATTGTTTCTACATGTTTGGTATCAGAGGCTTTGACTATAATTGTATCATAGACATCTTCTTCAGCATCATCTATTATATCCACGGCTGAATCTATTGGCATTATGATCGAATTGTCACTTTCACCTTCATCCAGCACACCCACGACCCTGAAGTTTTTGCCTTCAATTGTAAGTGCACGGTTAAGACCTATCTCCTGATCAAATATTTGGTGAGCTACACCGTAGCCTATAACTACAACATTATTATCCGCAGCTTCAAGTAGCCTGCCGGATTCCATGTCATAGGTTACAGTATATTGCCAGACCTGCGAATCAACACCTGTTACGGAAAGTTCCGCCGTCTCCCCCATAAAATAAACATCCATATCTCTTCCATAGACCTGACCATAGATGTAGTCGATGTTTTCAATTAACTTCATCGCGCGTATATCCCTATCAGTAAGCTCTGCATCAGAAGAAAAGGAGCCACCCATGCCCCCCGGTCTCGGTGGTCCTCCACCCGAAGAAGCTTTCGTATATCCCGGAGTTACCTGGATTGTTGTGAGATCCATATCTGCAAATTGTCCTTCCATCTCTGCAGACATGCTGTCACTTAGTGCCATAATCGTAACAACAGAACCCACACCGATAACAATACCTATTATAGTAAGCCAGCTTCTGAGCTTGCTGTGTATTAAAATATTCAAAGCAAGTTTGAAACAGGTACTTAGTCTCATTCTTTATCCTTTCCCAAGATCTTGCCTTTTAGCATTCTCAGCTGTACCCCGATGGGTTCACAATTACCTTCTTTCTCCATTTTTTTCTTTCTGTAAAATACAAGACCACCAGCAATAAGAATCAGGGCAACAGCATACAGATAAGTATTACTTCCTGTTTGACCCGGTCCCTTAGACCCTGCTGTGCCCATAGTACCTGAAGTAAGGTCTTCAATTTGAACTGCCTTTTCAACAGAAAGCCTCTGACCGGTGGTATCAGTATATTCTATGAGAACCAGAAGTTCATTGGCAGAGTCTCCTTGCTGCTGCATAGCTTCACCGTCTTCTGCTGTCACTTCGGCATCTGAAGCCATTGCACCTGTCCTGGATATGGAGAAGGAAGTAACAGTATAGTCACCCTTTTCAAGGTTACCAACAATCGATGAACTGCTTCCTGTAGTTACAAAGTTATCCTGTTTAGGTATCGAGAGTTTTACAGAATAGGCTTCATTATTACCGATATTTGCAAGAGAAAGGGAAACCTCCCCTCCGTCACTCTCGGAATAACTCAGATCAAAATCTGTTTTTCCGCCTACGAAGATACCCGCTTTGGTCTGTATGGTGGAATTATCACCATCATAATCTTGGAATTGCAGTGTAATATCAAGCTGATATAATCCGGGATCGGCATTTACATCAGCCATCACAGAATATGACACATTGGCAGATTCACCCACGCCTAAATATTTAATATACTTGCTTGTTGATGAGTATACAGGTAATACAACTCCTGTCGGTTCTTTCCAGGAAAATTCCATGTTTTTAATCGGTGCATCACCTGTATTTGTAATAACAAATTCAAGAGGTTCCACAGTTGCAAGATCTATATTTGACTCACTTATAGTCACAACCTGGGCATATTCCTTACCTTGAATGTCGATATTTATAGGTGTTCTTTTTCTTGCATCGCTTCCGCTATCCTTTACTACCACATCAATATCATAGGTGTCTTCTGCAACATCAGGGTCAACTTTTAGGATGAACTTGAGAATGGTTCCGTCTTCCTCATCCTGCCGGGCTTCCAGAAAAGAGATTCTTTTTGTCAGGGATTGTCCCGATATACTTGTAAAAGGATACTCCGGGTCCAATGAAACTACTATATCTGAAAGGTCTTCGTTTCCTACATTCTGGATACTCAGGGAGAGTTCTACTGTCTCACCTGGTCTTGCAGGAGCCGGGCTCTGGGTTACTTTACCTACCTCTATACCACTCATGCTTGCAGAAATATCTGCTGAAGCAGTTACCGGTAAGATTAACAGTATCAATAAAAACGAAAAGTATGCCAACTTATTCATTAAAAACCACATCGTCTTTTACTTATTATTTCTTATCTCTATTCTTTCAATTGTTCCGTCCAGAATATGGACAACACGATCTGCATATTCCGCAAGCTCCGGGTCATGTGTGATCATAATTATTGTCTTGGACTCTTTTTTATGCAATTCACTCAAAAAATCAAGGATATAAGTACCGGTTGTACTGTCCAGATTGCCGGTGGGCTCATCTGCAAGAATTACCATCGGATCCACCGCCAGAGACCTTGCTATTGCAACCCTCTGCCTTTGCCCACCTGATAACTGAGAAGGCAAATTGTATTTTTTATCAGAGAGATTTACAATTTCAAGCAGTTCTTCTGCTTTTTTCCATGAATAATCAGCATTCTCTTCCTGAAACTCAAGAGGAAGCATAACATTTTCAATAACATTCAATATAGGAATGAGATTGAATTGTTGAAAAATAAAACCGATCAATTGCCCCCTGATCTGTGCAAGCTCCGATTCCTGCATTTTAGATATGTCCTTACCGTTTAACTGTACGATTCCTTTATTTGGCAGATCCAGACATCCCAACAGATTCATTATTGTACTTTTACCACTGCCGCTTGGACCCAGAATTACAACAAATTCTCCTGTTTGAATCTCCAAATCAATATTTTTCAATGCTGCAAATTCGGTATCTCCCATCTGGTAGATTTTCCATACTCCACTTAGATGCATGAGAGAAGTGGATTGAACCGGGTGTGTTACTGGATAAGTTCCTTTGTTTTCTTCCATAATTCACCTCTCAAAGAATACAACAATCACTTCCAGATGAAACAAATGAGGCGAAAACTTTCATCTGGAGTGATTGTTGGGTGGTGTATTTGCCTGTCTTCTCTAAGACCAGGCAATCTCATATGAACAGTCATAAATATAAACATACTTATTTTAAAAGATCAGAAAAGGGTATTTATGAAATAATGAAGCTTTATTAAGCAATTAAAGACAAAATAGAAGATTTTAAATCACTTTAAAACTTATCTGAGACATGATAATGATTTAATAAGGCAAAGGCACTATAATGCATATAACTTATATCTGGAATTACCGGGAATATTTGATACGAAAAGAGCATCATTAATTTCATTCCAAAATAAAAATGATAATGTATTAGTGGAAGTTAGAGGAAAGGGTTTCTACAGAACCGTTTTTTAATTCCTTTTTGAATTTGTTTCTTCTCATTTTTTTAATGATTCGTTTAAGTGGAAGTTCATCTTTTACCAATAAGGCAGCAAAAATCAAATAAGTTTGATTGTGAACCCAAATCTCCACTTTCGTCAACAAACATATGCAACAGGTGAAGAAGGAAATAAATTACAAAATATTTAGTCTTTGTCGGCCTGTGTCAATGTGTGGGGCGGGACGTAAAAGACCATTTCAGTCTACAGAAAGGGCATACATAGGGCCACTATGGTCTTTAAATCCTTACAGATAAAATTTACTCGTTAACTGAAAGAACTTTTTGTATGGGTTTCTATGTGGGCCTACTTCTAATAAAGATTATAGTAAAAAAACATTGAACATTTAAAATTTTCTAAAATATTTAAGTGGACCGGTCGGGATTCGAACCCGAGGCCTCTACCATGCCAAGGTAGCGATCTTCCGAGCTGATCTACCGGCCCACATTTGCAATTCACAGTTGCAATCATTACTAATAAACCTATCGGCATTATTCGAACTCCTTTCATTGCATTTTACCGATTTTTGGCCAAATCAGGGGTTGGCCGAAACCTTAAAGTATAAGGGTGTGTATTTGAGTGGTTGCGCGATGACAAATCGTGTTCCAATGGGCCCGTAGCTTAGCTTGGTGGAGCGCACGGCTGATAACCGTGAGGTCCTGCGTTCGAATCGCAGCGGGCCCACCATCATATCTGTTTTTGCACAATCGTGTTTTCTATTGAGCAACTGGTAGTTTCCGTACTTCCATAACTTTATATATTGAATGGATAATATAAATATTAAGTACATATATGCATATTATATACTCTGGTGAACGTCCCATTCAAATTATTTATCGGTGTTTCCATGGAAGAAGATGACCTATTTTCAATGAATGAAAATCAAAGAGAAATTGCAAAGCTGCTAAGGAGGCTACACCTTTCAAAACCGGTTGCAAGGACACTTGCCTGTCTTTCATGTGGTGAAGAAGTTTCCTCTCGGAAAATAGAATCAATGTCACAGCTAAGGCAGCCGGAAGTGAGCATTGCTATGAATTTCCTCTTGAAGAAAAAAGGCTGGGTTGAGTATGAGGAAATTAAACGCAATGAAGGCAAGGGAAGACCTATCAAAGTCTATAAACTTGCAGTACCCATGGAATCCATTATAGAAAGTATAGAACAGGAAATCCTTTCAGAGAACCAGATTCTACTGGATAATATAAATCGCCTCAAAGAATTCTCCTGATTGGCATTTCTTTTTTCATCTGATTTTTTATTAGTTCCCCTTTTTAAAATACATATTAGATATTCGGCTAATCTTTTGGCCTTATTAGAGAATTATATATTATAACTGTCTGTTTCAGGTAATAAATGTGCCCTTTCGGGCTAATTTTATATATGGCTTTCTTAACACACCTTTTTATGAATGATACGAAAAAACCTTCAGGCATTTTTATTTGCCATTGTGGAGGCAATATTTCAGACAATATTGATATTAAGCAGCTTAAGAAATCTTTTCCGGACAGTAAAGTATTCGATTACGAGTATCTTTGTTCCAATCGGGGCCAACAGTACCTTAAGGACGAGATTGAATATAGCGGTCTTGAAAGGGTAGTTGTGGGAGCCTGTACACCCGCCAAGCATGAAAATCTTTTCAAAAAATGTGCTTCCCAATGCGGAATGAATCAGGAATTTCTCAAAGTTGTCAATTTAAGGGAACAATGTTCCTGGGTGCATACCGATTCCGACAGGGCAACCCATAAAGCTTTTTCGATGCTTAATTCAGGCATGCTTCGCCTTTTTCGGGCACAACCTATTGAGCATGAAAGTTTACCTATAAACCCGAATGCCCTGATAATCGGTGGTGGAATCTCCGGTATAAATGCAGCCCTGAATCTTGCTAATAGTGGAGTGCATACTTATCTTGTAGAAAAAGAAACGACAATAGGTGGTAATGTCGCAAAGATTGGTAAAATCTTTTCCCCGGAGAGACTGGTCGAGGAATGTGCCATGTGTTCTCTCAGTCCCCTTATGAATGAGATCGCATCGCATCCCAACATAGAATTGTTAACTCATTGTGAGATCAGGAATATAGATTCGACTACGGGTAACTTTCAGGTAAGCATCATTCAGAATCCCCGGTATGTAACCGATAAATGTGTATGTTGTGGTAAATGCGCTGAAGTATGCCCTGTAGTTACAGAAAATGAATTCAACTGTGGGTCAAAGGACAAAAAAGCCATATCAATAAAATTTGCCCAGGCAGTACCCCAGATATATTCCGTCAATCCTGAACATTGCATAGAAATTAAGGGTGGCAAGTGTGGTAGGTGCAGAGAAGTTTGCAATGTAGGTGCTATTGATTTCTCCCAAAAGGACAAACCTGTCGAAGTACAGGTGGGAGCCATTATTGCTGCGACCGGTTTTGATGAATATAATCCTTCCTCCAAACCCCAATACGGTTACGGTCGCTTTCCCAATGTCACTACCCAGATGGAACTTGCCCGCATACTTGGTGTTAATGGTCCCACTCACGGTAAATTACTGCGCCCTTCTGATGCAAAAAAACCGAAAAACGTTGTTATGATCCAGTGTGTGGGTTCCAGGGATGAGAAATCTTCGGGAAACCGCTACTGTTCTCGTTACTGCTGCATGGCAGCTCTTAAACATGCCAGCCTTATAAAGAAAAAATATCCGGATGTGAATGTCACCATCTGTTACATTGATATGCGTGCCTTTGGCCTGTATGAAAACTATTACCGCGCCGTACAGGAAATGGGTGTACAATTTGTGCGTGGCAGGCCTGCTGAGATCGCAGAACGAGATAATTTCGAGCTTGTGGTGAAGGTGGAGGATACCCTGAACCAGCAACTTATGGAATTGCCAGCAGATATGGTGGTACTTTCTGCTGCCATGGAACCTTCAGAGGGTACACAGCAGATTGCAAGGATAATGGACACCAATCTAAGTGAAGACGGTTTCATCAAGGAGCGACACTCCAAACTCAGGCCGGTAGATACATCAAAGGAAGGTATATTTGTCTGTGGAAGTGCCCAGTCTCCCAAGGATGTAACAGATTCAATAGCCCAGTCAGGCCTTGCTGCCTCCCGTGCCCATGCTTTCCTGTCGGCAGGCGAGATATCTCTGGATCCGCATATTGCAGTTGCAGATCCCGGTGTGTGTACTTTATGCGGCAAGTGTGGAACCTGTCCTTTCGGGGCTATTTCCATTGAGGATGAGGTGAAAATTGATCCGCTTGTGTGTAATGGATGTGGCTATTGTACCTCCCTTTGCGATGAAGGTGCTATTCATGTCAGAGGTTACAGCAGAGAAGAACTGCTGGCCGAGATAGGAGGTCTGGCCGAAGCAGGGGATACGATTGTCTTTGCCAGCCGCAACATCGCATATTCAACTATTGATAATATAGGAAGTAGTGCGCAGGATTATCCCTCCTCTACAAAGATAATAAAGGTGCCCACAACAACCATTGTGACAGCGGAGATGATTGATATGGCATTCGATAAAGGCGCCTCTCATGTCGTTTTTGTGGAAGAACCACCGGACAACCAGATTGGTGAAATAATCTATCCACTGGCTGAGGCTCGTTTCCTTGGATTTAATGCAGAATATGGGGATCGACTGCATCTCAAGAAGGCTTACATTCCTCATGCAAAAGGGCTCAGTGACATGTTCTCTTCCCTGGAAGAGGTGGAAAAATGAATGAAAATTATGATACTCCAAAATGCGAATCCCTTGTAGAAACTGTTAAGAAAAGCCTCAGGACCTCGGATTCTATCGGTATTGAACGCTGTATACAATGTGGTGCCTGTACCTCTTCGTGTCCTGCGGCACGATACAGCGATTACAATCCCCGCAATGTAATGAAAAGGGTCAAAGAGGACGATTGGAGTGTAATTGAAGATAAGACGATATGGAATTGCTTCTATTGCTATACATGTAACCTGCGCTGCCCCCGCAACAACAGTCCTTCTCAGGTTGCCCAGGTATTGCGTCAGATGGCAATTAACAAAGGCATTGGTATTGAGAGATTGAGTGTGCTTTTCGAATATCCCG
Organism: Methanohalophilus sp. DAL1; assembly: GCF_001683555.1. Lineage (NCBI taxonomy): Archaea > Methanobacteriati > Methanobacteriota > Methanomicrobia > Methanosarcinales > Methanosarcinaceae > Methanohalophilus > Methanohalophilus sp. DAL1. The sequence goes on from NZ_MAFX01000027.1 coordinate 7,928, forward strand.
AATCTTTCGCCAAATTGGGTATCAGCCAGATCCCGGCACCCTATATTGGACAAATGGAGGAGGATCTGGGTAAACACTGGCAGCATTTCAGGGACAATCTGGAGGATATCCGGGAAGAACTCGGTCTGGATCCCCTGACCATAGAGGACGAAAGGGGCGAGATCAAAACGCTACTTAAGGGAATCGGGTTTGAGGATCGCTTTGCCAGGCTAAAGGAGATGGCCACAGAAGAAGGTGAGGATGAATGAAGGAACTTGTGGATGTACCTGTAAAAGGATTATTGTTGTTTAAATCCTGTCTTGTGAGTGCTGAGTATCCCGGTATTGAGAGTTCCACCAAATACGTATTCGACAGGCTTGGTGTGGATTATCTTGTCAGCGGGGAGCAGTCCTGCTGTACCGGTATGGGACATTATTTTGACCTGTTTGATCAGATGACCACAACGGCTATTGCCGCCCGCAATTTTGCTGTGGCCAAAAAGGAAGGTTACACCAATATCACAACAATGTGCGCCACATGTTATGCCATCAATAAGAAAGCCTGCTCCCTGCTCAATAATAACAGGCAGGTCATCAACCTTGTCAATGACAATGCAAAGGATTCAGGGCTTGCTAACCTGAAATATGAAGCGGACAGTTTCGATGATGTTGAAAACTTTTATCATGTTGTGGAAGTATTGGCAAAAATGGCCGATAGGATTGGGGATTTATCTATCATTAATTTTGCCGGTGTGAAGATGGCTGCCCATCATGCCTGCCATTACTACAAGATAGATTATGAAGACGTTGCCGGCAACCCGGAACATCCGGAGCTTATCGACCATATTGCAAAAGCCTGCGGTGGTGATGTGGTGGAGTGGTATGAGGACAGGACCCTTACATGCGGTGCGGGATTTTCCCAGCGCTATGTAAACCGTGAAATGTCCCTGAAAGCCACCCATGCCAAGCTGGAAAGCCTGAAAAGGGCAGGTGTGCAACTTGTACTCCATATGTGCCCCAACTGCCAGGTGCAGTATGATCGTTATCAGCCTGTTATAGAAAAGGAGTTTGGCGAGGAGTACGATATGGTTCACATGAATATTGCCCAGTTCACGGCCCTGGCGCTGGGTGGCGATCCTCTTAGGGTTTGTGGCTTTCAGACACATTCGGTTGATCTGACTGATTTTCTGGAGAACCTTTGAGTATCGGAAAAGGTTATTGTGCATAACATCTATACAGGGTTAAAACGTATTTTTCTCAAGAATCTCACAGGTGTTTAATTTTGAGTACTATCAGCGAGAAGATATTCAGCCGGGCAGCCGGCAAAAAGGCAAAGGCCAATGATTTTGTGATAGCTGATATTGATTATGCAATGGCCCACGACGGTACCAGCATTCTGGCAGTCCGTTCTTTCCGACAGATGGAAGTTGAAAAGGTATGGGATCCTTCACGTATAGTGATTCCCTTTGATCACCTGGCACCAGCGAATTCCGATACTACGGCAGGTCTGCAAAAGGATATCAGAGGCTGGGTACGTCAGCAGGGCATAAACAATTTCTATGACATTGGCAACGGCATCTGTCATCAGGTGTTGCCTGAGAAGGGTTTTGCAATGCCGGGCAAGTTGATTGTGGGTGCTGATTCCCATTCCTGTACATATGGTGCCTTCGGTGCCTTCGGTACTGGTGTAGGGGCAACGGACATGGCCGAAATATTCGCATCCGGCAAACTCTGGTTCCGTGTACCGGAATCCATTAAGGTTGCAGCTGAAGGAAAAATGGGAGAGAGGGTTTATGCCAAGGACCTCACCCTCAAGATCATCGGTGAGGTGACCGCTTCCGGGGCGACCTACAAAGCGGTTGAATTCTATGGTAATGCCATAGAGGAACTTTCCATGGCAGGCAGGATGACCCTTTCCAATATGGCTATTGAAATGGGTGCCAAGGCGGGTATAGTACCTCCCGATGCAACGACATTTGAATACCTGAAAGACAGGGCAGTCAGTGATTATGAACCTGTTTATTCGGATGAGAATGCAGATTATGTAGCCGAATATCACATTGATGTGAACTCCCTTGAACCACAGGTTGCCTGTCCCCATGAGGTGGACAACGTTTGTGGTGTGTCAGAAATTGCAGACAAAAAAATCGATCAGGCATTTATCGGTACCTGTACCAATGGCCGGCTGGAGGACCTTGAGGCTGCAGCAGAAGTGCTGAAAGGCAACGAGGCTGCGGTGAGGACAATTGTAATACCGGCTTCCAGGCAGGTTATGAAGGAAGCCGCAAGAAAAGGATTAATAGAGATATTCCTCGATGCAGGCGCTACCATAGGTACTCCGGGATGCGGTCCATGTCTGGGTGGTCACATGGGGGTTATTGGTGAAGGTGAAGTATGTATTTCCACTGCAAACCGTAACTTCCGGGGTCGTATGGGTACAGGTGGCTACATCTATCTTGCTTCACCAGCAACGGTTGCCGCTTCGGCTATAAAAGGTGAGATTACCGATCCGCGTAATATATGAGATGGTACTATGGAAGAAATAAACAGGGATAAACTGAAACATTTGCTTGAACATTGGATAGAACACAACGAAAACCATTGTGATAGTTTTGAGAAATGGATTCCCCAGCTTGAGGATGCGGGGTTCCAGCAAGCTGCAGAATATGTTTCTGCTGCCTCTTCTGAAATGGAACAATCAACGGATATGTTGAGAAAAGCACTGGAATCCCTTGAATAACTTCAAGGGATTACCATTACCGCTGTTTTTGCATGTCTGAGGACCTTTTCAGAAACGCTTCCCATAAGATAGCGCTCCAGACCTGTGCGTCCCAGTGAGCCCATAACGATTATATCTATTTCATTTTCTTTTGCAAAATCCAGTATTTCTTCTGCAGGATAACCTGCCAAAAGAACTGTATCAACCGCTACTCCCTGGGGATTTCCCAGTTCTTCCACATACTGAAGGGCTTGTTGTCCTTCTCTTTTTATGTCTTCGTGGGGGATGTCAAAATTTGTGATTCTTGCTCCATATGGAAGGGTTTTTGATGAAAGTTCTTTCATTACGTATACTGCAAATACCTTTGCTCCATAGATTTTTGCCAGCCCGATTCCTTCTGAAGCTGCCTTTTTGGAGTGTTCAGATCCATCTGTTGCAATTAATATCTTTTTTACATTATTCATTATATCCCCACTACATAATAATGAAGGTAGGTTATATTAACATTTGGAAGGCTACTCATTCATATATCTTCGAATAAAGGTACGTCCAGCACATAACCCAACAATGCTACAACCAGTGTAGCGGGTGCATAAATAGGAATATTATCGCCCGCCATGTTGAAATATCAGGTTAATTATGGCAACATATACCATTACTGTAGTGATCAACACTATAATCTGGAAAATCCCTTTTTCAGGTGGCATGATTGTTCACTATATCAATATTTGAAATCTGCCTATTCATGATTTGCGGTGCTGTCTGCCTATAGGCATTTTCCTGCAGAGGCGATTAACACCGTTACGGACTTATTTCCTATTTGGGTCACAGTACTTCTAATATTCTTGTTACGATAGCCGTACTTAATTTGATTTATATAGGGCTGGCATCCAATATCAGTACTGTAGTAATATTGCAACAGGCGATTGTCATGAAAGAAAGAGTACTGATACTTGGAGCCGGTTATGCGGGTGCGGTGATTGCAAACACACTGGCCCGTGAGTTCAGGCGTAAAATTGCAAAGGATGAACTTGAAATTACAGTGCTTGACAGGAACGATATGGGAGTTAACCAGGGTGGTTTTACTTTACTGCCCTTTGGGTTATACACCCCTGAGGACCTGGTCAGGCCCAGGAAAGAATCACTGAGTCCCAGGATTCAGAGTCGTTTTGGTGATCAGGGTGAAGTCACGGATATTGACCTGAACAGGCAACAGGTAACGACCAAATCCGGTACAAAGTATTCCTATGATCATCTTGTGATCGCAATGGGTGCAAGACCGGATGCTTCCGGTGTGCAGGGTCTTGAAGATGATCTGAATACATTCTATACATCTATGGATGATGCCCTGGAAGTAGGGGAGCTTATCCGCAATTTCAAAGGTGGCAGGATAGTGGTTTCGGTTTCTAGGATGCCGATACCCTGCCCCGGTGCGCCGGTAAAATTCTCCTTTTTGCTGGAGAGTTACCTGAGAGATATACGCAATATCAGGGATGATGTGCAGCTGACGCTTCTCTGGCCCATGGAACCAATAGGTCCGCCGGAGTTTAACAAACTGGTTACCGGTCGTCTTGAAGAAAAAGGAATCGAGGATATCAGGCAGTTCCAGCTTGGTAAGGTTGATGCTGCAAACAAGATGGTTGAATCTACCGATGGCAGACAGGAAAACTATGACCTGCTTATCACGGTTCCTCCCCACAAACCACAACAGGCTGTACTGGATTCGGGTCTTACAGATGAAAAAGGGTGGATTGCCGCGGATAAAACAACATTACAATATCGTGGTCCTGTCGGGGATAAGGATAATGTGTATGTTGTGGGGGACAATGGTCCGGCCGATATCATGAAAACGGGAATTGGTGCGCACTATCAGGCACAGGTGGTATCCCACAATCTTATCAATACGATCAATGGCAACAATATCAAATCGAAGTACAAGGGTGAGACCGGTTGCCCGATAATTACAGACATGGCCTCTGATGCCCATGCCGGTAGAGCATACATTGCAACCTGGAGTTACAATAACCCGCCCCAATCGTTCGATACCACTCAGCTTGGCTGGTATCTGTACCGGATGTATTACTACCTGCACTGGGACATGAGTATTAAGGCATTGATGTGAGGTGATTGGTATGGCTGAAGATATAGAGAATGTTAATATAGGAATGACACAGGCAGACATCGACGCCTTCCTGGATATTGTCAGGACTGCCCGTATCATGCAGAGTTACTTAAATGATGAGACGGTCCACGGTGTTGCGAATGTGATGACTCCCCTGCTAAAACTGCTCAACGGGGTTGCCAGTACGGATCTTGTGGATGTACTGGAAAGGAGTATGCAGGACCCTGATATGGATCGGGCTTTGATGAACCCGCCAAAGGTGGGGATGTATGGTGCACTTCGTGAGATGGGAGATGAGGATTTCCAGAAAGGGCTGGGTATAGCCATTGAATTCCTGAAAGCTCTTGGCAGGGCTTCGGAGGATATAGGAGACTAATTTCCCGCTCTTTCCTGTTTTCCTCCTTTCTTTTTTCACTTCAATTTTGCTATTCCACCACAACATTTATGCTTGCTGCCTTCCTAATTTCTTTTAAGGTGTTTTATGCATTTAGCCAAAGACAGGGACATCGGCCGTGTGGCCTGTTGCAAGGAGGCTATCGATGCTTCCTGGGCAATCTATGACAGTTTCTCACTGCTGGATTATTTCCATGACTGCGAATTTGCAATGCAGTCCCGCAGATTTTCCTGGGGAGGGGCTGTAGCCTATGCATATGATGCCAGGGATGCTATCTATATATTGCTTCTTTTTTCCCGCCAGCAAAACAGGGGGCACGGCCACAGATTGGTCAATTGCATCATTGAGCATGCCCGTTATAAGGGATACAGCCGTGTTTATGTGACTACTTCCTATAGGTCTCCACACCACTACGCTGCAGGTAGGTTCTATGTTTCATGCGGTTTTCGCATGATCGGCTCGGATGAGGAACATATGTATTATGGACTGGATGTCAATGATGTACCTGTATTCCACTGTCCGGATACTTCGACCCCCTCTGCGAATTTTGAATATCGTTTATCAGATTTTTTACTTATTGGAATGGCACTAATGCTTGATACTTTGAACAGGGATAGGGGGGAGCCAAAGGTTGTACAAAAGTTGGGGAAGGTTATTGGGGAAAAAGAAAAAAGATTTTTTAAATAATGGTAAATAATAAAAAATAGGAAGGGGTGACTTATCTTAACATATCATTATCTTCACGAATTGACTAAGGGACAAACAAGAGGGGTTTTATTCCCTTGTCAATGATTCAATTAACTCCCTGTGCTGGGCAAATCTTTCCAGTAATTCATCTTTCTTATGTAGTGTAAAGTCCTCAAATTCAAAACCCGGTGCAACCGTACATCCCACAAGTGAATAGTCATATTTGGAATTATCACACACTGTTGCACCAAAGACTGAACCTGCAGGGACAATACCCTGTGGTATCTCACCGTTTAATATGTCGTTTCCAAGATGGATTGGTTCATAATCACCATCTGGATGTATCATATGTATGTCAATGGGTGCCCCACTGTAAAAATGCCAGATTTCTTCCTGTTTTATTGTGTGAAGTGCTGAAAAGTCGCCTTGTTTTAATAAAAAGTAGATTGCCGTGGAAAACGCATGATCTATAGTAAATCTTTTCGGTAGGTATTGGTGTTTGATTGTTTCCCCCGATCTGTAAGTTTCTTTAAAGTACCCACCTTCGGGATGCTTGCTCATATCAAGGTATTTTATGATTTCATCAGCGTTGTTCATGGTTATCTCCTGAATTGTATTAAGGTACTTTATAACCCTTGTTTTAGTGGATATTGAATTTTGACTAGTTTGAATTCTTCTGTGAAAGTTTTTTCACAGGTTTCAATCCTTGTTTTAGTGGATATTGAATTTTGAC
>NZ_MAFX01000028.1:0-14314 GCF_001683555.1 Methanohalophilus sp. DAL1
ATGCTGCGTGAGTTTGCACAGGAACAGAATATTCTCAATTATGACGTTTATGAAGGGGTCTGTCACCAGGTGGTGCCCGAAAAGGGACATGTGAAACCCGGTGACCTCGTAGTAGGTTCGGATTCACATACATGTGCCTATGGTTCCCTGGGGGCTTTTTCCACCGGTGTGGGCTCTACGGATATGGCAGCGGTACTTGCTTCTGGCAAACTCTGGTTCCGTGTTCCCCAGACCATTCGCTTTGAAGTTGAAGGAAAATTGCCCGAGAGGGTTTATTCCAAGGACCTCATCCTTCACCTGATAGGAGATGTGGGTGTTGAAGGTGCAAGATACATGGCTGCGGAATATGCAGGTTCGACAGTACGTTCCTTTTCTATCTCCGAAAGGATGACCATGTCCAATATGGCCATAGAGATGGGAGGAAAAGCAGGTATCATCGAACCGGATAGTGTTACCGAAAAATATCTTCAGGAAAGGATTCCTGGATACAAGCTTGATTCCCATTGGGTTTCCGATGAAGGTGCGGATTATCAGGATATCCGTCACTACGATGTGTCGAACCTGGAGCCACAGCTTGCCTGTCCTCATAATGTTGACAATGTAAAGCCCGTTTCAGAATTAGAAGGAACAAAAGTGGATCAGGTATTCGTAGGCTCCTGTACCAACGGCAGGTTTGAGGACCTTGAAATTGTTGCCAATATGATGGGTGATGAACCCGTTGCAGAGGGCGTCAGGCTGCTGGTTATACCTGCTTCAAGGACTGAATACATGAAAGCCCTCAGGGCCGGCTATATAGAACAGTTCATGGAAGCCGGTGCAATTGTGGAATCTGCATGTTGTGGACCTTGTATGGGTGGCTCATTCGGCCTTCTGGGTGACGGTGAAGTTGGCCTGGCAACCTCTAACAGGAACTTCCGTGGCAGGGAAGGAAGTGCTGAATCCTTTGTTTATCTGGGCTCTCCTGCGACAGCTGCAGCTGCTGCACTGACAGGTGAAATAACCGATCCAAGAAAAATATAAGTAAGCAGTAGACGGGAGACCACAAAAAATATATTTATCAATGTTAATTGGATGATAAGACGTTGGCTGAAAAGCTTAAAGGTGTCCCGTCATACTGGTTTTTCTTCCAACGTCATCCTATTTATTTTTGAACAAGATATTTTATTACGTCTACCGGGCTCAGTATCCCGATTGGCCTGTATGACGCACCTACCTTTTCCTCTGACATTACTATCAGGCGATGAATGTGCTTTTCAGCCATCTGTTTTGCCGCATCCTTTAGTTTCATATCCGGATTTACGGTTTTAACAGATGATGCCATCAAATCTTCTATTGAGGCAATTTCCCAGTTTTTGTTTCCGAGTCTGGAGAGAATATCCATTTCGGAAACAAATCCAAAGGTTTCACCATTTTCGTCAACTGCTACAACAGCAGAAACATCACGATTTGCCATTGTTTCTGCTACCTCTGCTGCGGTTGCATCCATTGGTACTGTAACCACTCCTCTGCTCATTGCATCTTTTACCTGCATATTTTCCCCTATCATTTTTCTGACTCCTTGGAAAGATATCATTTACCTCTTCCTCATTTAATTTATTTTTTGCAGGCATATATAGGCATTGGCTATTGAAGAAGGGAAAATCATATAATATCATATATCCTTTGGAAAACTTGTATTCCTTTCTTCAGGGAGTGATTACCAATGAGTTCAATTTCAGTTCTAGAAGACGTATATGATGTTATAGAAGATCGCAAAGAAAACGCAGTTGAGGGTTCTTATGTATGCTCTCTTTTGAAGCACGATAAAGGGATGGATAAGATTCTGGAAAAAATAGGTGAAGAATCCACTGAAGTAATCCTTGCCGCAAAAAATGGACAGAAAGACAGGATTATTGAGGAATCCTGCGATTTGTTTTTCCACATGCTGGTTATGCTTTCAGCCAACAATATTACCCTGGACGAGATATCTGCTGAGATGAAAGGCAGACGTCACTGATATTTCAGTAAACAGCAAGTTCGTGCAGTACATCGGTTTTTGATAACAGTCCTGCAGGCTCGTCGTTGAGTGTCACCACAAGTCTTCCGATGTCATACTTGTTGAACATCTGGACCGCATCACTGAGGGAAGAATTCCCGTTAATGGTGATAAGATCCCTTGTCATAATATCTTTAACTTTGAGTGTCATTTTTCCACTTGCAAGAGCTTCTCCTATATCTGTGAATGTCACAACCCCGACCATCTTGCCATTATCTTCCACGGGAGCACCGTGTATATTGTTGCTTACCAATATCCTGGCAGCTTCCTGGATGGTTGAATTGACATTCACATAAATTGGCTGGTGAGTTATGTAATGTTTGACGGATTTTTTGGGTAGTGAAACCATTTCGTTTATTGAGAATAGAAGGGAATTTTCGGTATCATCCCTGCCTACAATTTCCCCTCGGACTATCAGCCTGTTTACAGGTGTTGGGCCTACCTGCACCTGGTCTCCTTCGAGGAAACTGCGGACATTGCCTATTACTTTAATCCTGCCATTGCAAAGGTCTGGATGCCTGACTGTTGTGAATATGATCTCAGCAGCTGTAGCTCCCTGTACAAGTTCCCCATTACGATAGATAGGCACAATTGCTTCATGTTCCATGGATGTGACACTAAGAGCTTCATAGGCGGTACCCGTTGCACGGTATCCTCCTTTTGGGCCGGGGACTCCTTCTACAAGTCCCAGCATTTTCAGGGATTGCATCTGGTTTCGGACTGTCCCTGGATTGCGGTCAATCAGATCGGCAATCTCTTCCCCTTTAACGGCCGAATCTTTCTGGCGCTGTAAATTTATCAATGCAATTAGTATTTCTTTCTGGATTGGAGTAAGTTCCATGATGACCACCGCTTTGTAGTAAGAAATGATCAAAAGCTGTATTTATAAATAGTGTTTTTGCAGAATAAAGACTATATATCTTACTTGTGTTTGTCGCAATCGGAAGGTAATCGTATCATGATATTTGAGAAGATTAGTACAGTACCTACAGAAGATGAACTTGTAGACAAGGCTTTCAGGCGGGCCAGTCGTGCAAATGCAGGTAAGAAGAGAGGAGGTAGGGAGGCTGCTCTGAAAGCAGACGAATCAATGGTACTTACTGCAGGTAACATCCTGACAGATAATCTCTCCAATATTGTGAGGAGGTTCCCCAGTTTTGAAACCATACCACCTTTTTATTATGAACTGGCCCAGATTCTTGTTGATGTCGACAGGATGAGGCAATCCTTATCCCGGCTTGACTGGGCATCTTATAAGATCCATGATCTCTCCAGAGAATATGTCCAGAAAATGAGAGGTGCCCCTTCATCACCACAGGTACGAAAAGAAGCTTTTGGCAGGATGGCTTCCGTTATTTCATCCATCAAGAAGGACCTTTTGTATCTGAATGAAGCACGCAACAAGCTTCGCAAGCTTCCGGATGTGAGGGAAGAACCCACAATAGTTGTGGCGGGTTATCCCAATGTGGGTAAGTCGAGTTTTGTGGCTGCTGTCACCGATGCAAGACCAGAGGTTGCCTCATACCCCTTTACAACCAAGGGTGTTACGATAGGTCACTTTATGCGAGGATATAACCGCTATCAGGTAATCGACACCCCCGGTCTGCTCGATCGTCCTATGTCGGATCGCAACGAAGTGGAGATGCAGGCTATTACTGCTCTGAAATATCTTGATGCAGTGGTAATTTTCATCCTTGATCCCAGCGAAACCTGTGGCTATGAAATGTCCCAGCAGGTAAAATTGCTTGATGATGTGCGGAATAATTTTGGATTGCCTGTGCTGGTCGCTGCAAACAAATTGGACCTTTGTGGAAACAACACATTTAAAGTGGATATTGAAATGTCCACCCTCTCCGGTGAAGGAATAGATGAGGCGCTTTCGTTGTTACTCGAGCGTCTGGAAGAATAATTTAGAGTATTTCTTCCATAATTTTCATTGCTTTTTTTATGTTTTCCATGGAGGTGGCGTATGATATGCGCATATGTCCTGCTCCACCTTCACCGAATGCTTCACCCGGCACGACCACTACTCCATTTGCGATAAGTTGCTGGGCGTATTCAGGTTCGACCTCGGGAAATGCATAAAATGCACCTGCGGGCTTGTGGCATTTGATACCCATCCCATTGAGCCCTTCTATGAGCATATCCCTGCGTTTTTTAAATTCTTCGCGCATATGCACAACCGGGTCAAAGGGTCCCTGAATGGCAGCAAGGGCAGCCCTCTGGGACATGGAACATGCACACGCCTGTACATATTGATGAACTTTTAACATTTGCTGGATGTATTCTGAAGAAGCGGTTACATATCCCAGTCTCCAGCCGGTCATCGAATAGGTCTTTGATGTTGCATTCACGGTAATTACATTGTCAGAATATTGGGCGGGGCTGACATGTTCTCCTTCATAGATGAAATGCTCATAGACTTCATCAGAAATCAGTGTAAGGTCATAGTCATCTGCAATCTCGGCAAATCCTTTCATATCCTTTTTCGTCTGGACGGACCCTGTGGGATTGGAAGGAGAATTCACGATAAAAGCTTTGGTTTTTGACGTGATCTTTTCCATCACGTCTTCAGGTTGCATTCTCAGGTCATCGGACAGGGGCACACCGATTCCTTTTCCTCCCATGATTCCTGCCAGAGATGCGTATGATACGAAACCCGGATCTGCAAGAAGAACTTCATCTCCCGGGTTTACCAGTGATGCAAGTGCAATCTCCAGGGCTTCTGAGGCACCGGACGTTACGATTATGTCATCCGGTGTAGTGGCAATTGCATTTTCTTCCCGGAACTTTTTGCTCAATGCCTCCCTGAGTTCTGTGATGCCGGGTCCCAGGGTATAGCCTGTAAATCCTTCATTTATGGCATCGATTGCACCCTTTTTTACATGTTCGGGAGTGTCGAAATCCGGCTGGCCCAGGCCAAGATTGATGGCATCCGATCCGGCCGCTTCGAAGATCTTACGGATGCCGGATGTATCAATGCCCTGTACCCTTTGTGAGAATTTCCCGGCAAACATGTTTCACTCCAGTTTAGCGTGGCGTGATTTAAGATCTGCTTCTGATGCACCTGTGATATAGATCAATTCTGTAATAAGGGCATCAAGGAATACAAGAGAAGAAATTTCAAAGGAAGTTCCCAGAGGTGTGAGGTGGGAATATTCTCCTCTCATGTGTCTTTCAAGATAACCACCGGTATCTTCCTTGCTGCGTCCATGTATTTCCAGGGTTGCATCTGATATATGGCCAAGTGTGGAATCCTTGTTGGAGGTTACTGTTATCAGAGTCGCTCCGATATCCTTAGCAATTCTTCCCAGATCGGATATTGAACGTGTTTCTCCTGAGCCGGAAATGGCAATTACTACATCGTTCTTGTGTACTGCAGGGGTTGTAGATTCTCCTACAACATAACTTGTAAATCCCAGGTGCATGAGCCGCATAGCAAAAGCTTTCCCAACAAGGCCTGACCTTCCAGCTCCTGTTATAAATATGGAATCTGCATTCATTATGTACTCAATGGTTTTCTTGATACTTTCCTTGTCAAGCCTCTGTGCTATGTCCTTTATTTGATCGGCCATCAATTCCATGGATAATGTGAGGTGTTCACATTCATTACAGGTATTCATTCTCTTTATTTCTCCTGTTTTTCTTTACTGCTATCCTTGTAATTTATGTTTTTTACTTTCCAGTCATCAATTTCTTTGAGGTGCTCGGTTAATCGGGTGATGTCTGAATCATCCCCATTCCAGTATATATCTATTTTTACATCTCTCTGCTGCAATTTTCTGACTATGTGTTCTGCAAAAAAGAAAAGGGCCTTTTTGTTATAGAAGGGTATGTGGAATGTAGCCCTGTAACCACTTTCACATTTAGCGTAGGATACCAATACATATCCATGGCTTTCATATTCTGTTATTTTCTCAAAAGGACAAACAATTTCCACTTCATGGACGGCGGATTTATCAATCCGGGAAATAGATATAAGAATTCTCCCAACAACGACTTCAGGAGTCTGCCTGCCAAACCACACAGATATTTTTCCATAGGTACAAATGACATTGACGTCGTCTCTCCCCATTTCATAAGATGAAAGGGACTGGTTGCTGGTATTTTCCTTAATGTCTCTTTCTATGGATTCCATAGGTTAAACAACACTTATCTGTTTGAGGATACCAATGCTGTAATCATATCCCTGTCTTTTTTGAGGGTCTTAAGCTGATCGGCCGGGCCTATAAGGGTCAGTCTGCCTTTTGGGCCTTTGTTGAAAAGTTTTCCCAGAAAAGACTTTGTTTCGTGGGCTGGATACGTCTCCATTTCGATCCCTGAGAATTCATCAGGTGCTATTTGTGTCATTGTCATCTCGATAAGATTGGCTTCTTCCTCAGGACTGAGTCCTCTTTCCAGTACAAGGATTTTACCGTTTTTGACTTCATCAATGATGAAACGAATCTTTTCCACAGGGCTCATCCTTGCAAGCCGATCCTCTGAAAGTAAATCCATTTGAATTCCCTGCATTTCAATCACCCGAATCTCTTTGCAATTTCCTCATAAAGAGTATCAATGTTCTTTCCTTCAAGGGCAGATATGGCAACGAGTGGATGCTGGGGGAACGCTTCCCTAATTGTTGAAGGCGATGAATCTTCACGATCAATCTTGTTGGCAGCTATTAAGAGTGGAAGACCGCGGGCTTCCATATTTCCTATGACCGTGACATTCACCTGGGTAAACGGGTCTTCGGTTGCATCCATTACAAGGATTATACCGTCAAGGCTTTCCAGCCATTTGACCGCTTCAATTACTCCTTCGGTGGCTTCCTTTGCCCTGCGTTTGGATTCTGCTTCACTCATTCCCTGCTCCATGAATTCATGGAAATCTATCTTTGTAGCAAGACCGGGAGTGTCTATAATATCAAGTGATAATGAATTACCATTGCCTTTGATTGTTACCCCTTCTCTTCTCCTGGCACGGCGTGTCTCATGTGCAACATTGGATACCGAACCCATGGCATCTCCTGTCCAGTCACGTAGTATGCGATTTGCAAGGGTGGTCTTTCCTGCATTCGGGGGACCATAAATGCCAATCCTTGCACTTTTTTTATTGAGCAGTTTCTTCAGGAGACCTGTGAAGTTTCTTCTTAATGATCTTATTACTCCCATCTATTTCCTCCATTTATGATGTGGGAATTGTCCTCTTGATTTCTGATATTATCATTATATAAATAAGCGTCTGTTTTTCAATTCAGGCACTTTCTTCTGTAGTGGCGATGGCCATATTTATAGCAGTCTCAGCGATATTTGTGCCGTATTCTGCTGTCCTCTCTATACTATCGGCCACAGTTCCCAGTCCGACTACAGTCCCTACATCTTTTAGCTTCATAAAGGATGCATTGAGTTTGTCAACATCGGTTTTTATGTGCTGTATGTTCTCAATGGTTTTATTTGCCAGTTTCACATCACAACCATAGAGGGCATCAATTGCCTTTTCCACAGTACTGCGTGCCTCCTCGCTCGCCCTTTCTATAGGCCCCATTATTTCTTCGGGAACAGGCCCTTGCAGTTTTCTGGTAACTCCTGCGATCCTGTGGGCATGGTCTGCAATCCTTTCCAGAGAACTTGCAACAAGTCGGAAGTCATGATATTCATCAATGGATGTCTCTGTAGTATCGGCAAGCCGTGTCCCTCTGAACAGAGAGCGGAACTGTTTTGAGATAAGTAAAAACAATCTGTCCACTTCATCATCCCTGAGCATCACATCAAGTGCAAGGTCTTTTTCACCGGTCCTGAGAGACTGGATGGCGTCCTTGTGCATTGAAGTGGAAATAAGGTACATTCTGCGGATACTTTTTTTGATGGAAACTTCTTCAGGGTTGAGTAGATCCTGTATGAGGACACTTTTGGAGGTTTCCTCGATGATTTCGGGGCCGATTAATTTGTGGCAAATTTCTCGTATTATTTTTTTTTGCTCGGCAAGTATTCTTGGGGACACAAGTTCAATAAGGTCGTAACCGGCAACATAGGCAGCAATTATGTTACGTATCAGGCCTTCTCCCTTGTAATTGGTGATTTCCATCTTACGTTTTTTGGGTTTTGTTGTGGTGTCCAGAGTGGCTATATTAAGGGATCCATCGGGTTGGTTTCTGACGGATACTCTGGAGCCTGCTTCAACTCCCATTCTCTGTGCCCAGGGTTTAGGGAGAGAAATAATATATGTAGAACCTCCGGTTTGCTGTACTTTTCTTGTTTCTATATCCATCCCTCGATTAATTCGTCATCACTATATATGCGTATATAGATGGGTTCCTTGTATATATGTCCATCGTATATAATTTTCATTAAATAGATTCTCTGTACCCGTATTTTCCAATAAGGGGTACAAAAATAACGCCGCCAAGGTTTTCCTCACTGAAGGTTCCGTCATCAAGTTTGTGGACAAGAATCAGATTTTGCATGTATTTGCCAACCGGAATCACCATAATTCCGCCAGCTGAAAGTTGCTCTTTGAGGGGTCGAGGGATAGATGGAGCTGCAGAGGTTACGCACATACGTTCATATGGAGCCTGTGGAGAATAACCGAGAGTGCCGTCGGCTTCGATGACAGTAACATTGGTGTAACCCGCCTTTTTAAGGTTACTTTCGGCAAATTGTTTTAAAGAAGGGATTCTTTCCAGGCTGTATATATGGCCCTTTTTGCCCACCATTTCGGCCATAACAGCAGCATTATAACCGGAACCGGTTCCGATTTCAAGAATCTTCATGCCTTCTTCTATTTTCAGGACATCACACATTATGGCTACCATATGAGGTGCTGAAATCGTTTGCCTGTTCCCTATAGGTAAGGGAGAATCAATATATGCAGAGTCTTTAATATCTTTGGAAACAAAAAGGTGTCTGGGAACTTTACCCATAGCTTCAAGCACCTGTTTTCCGATTCCTTCTTCTTTGATCTGGTTTACCAGTTCCTTACGTTTCTCTTCATACTCCAAGCGGTCCTGCCCCCTCCCCATCCTTTCTTATAGGCCACCCTGCCGAAGATTCTTTTTATATATTTGGCCTCTACTTTGTCTCCCCTTTTAAACCTGAATTTTCCTCCACGTATCTTTATTCTTGTGATCCTGAAGCGCTCTCCCCCAGCTTCGTATTCCAGGCCGACTTCAAAAATTTCTTCTCCGGGTACTCTTTTTGTATGGGGATTAGTATTTCCTATGGATTGTACTGATATTTTGACATCGACTTCATCAATCGCACGTGCCCAGATGGTTTCAACATCTGCAATCTTTGCGTATTCTTCACGTTTTGTAGGTGTTTCGATGGAAGTGATCTGTATGGGGTATACATCTTCACCGTTCTGGTCCTCCACAACCAATTCTTCGTTTGTCGTGATGACCTGTGTCTCTTCAAAAAGTGCATTTGTCTTGAATGATTCATCCCCTCGACTGATTACTAATCTTACGGGGATGGTCTTCTCTGTCTCGATCTCTGTGGGATGTACATCACCGCAAACCTGGCACCGGACAAGCATGTTCTGTCCATCCTTCAGTATGTCGTGCCACACGAATTCCTGTGGTGAGCATGCAGGGCATGTGGTCTCGATCTCTTCACTCATAATCGCCAGTTAGGTTTGAGGGTATATATCTAATTGATGCTTATTGGATATTGCCGGCTGCATGTGCGGCTATGAATTCCCTTAGTAGTTTTGTACCGAGCAGGGCTGTCTGTCCACTGTCATAGTCCGGAGCAATTTCCATAATATCAAAACCAACTGTGTGGGGGGCAAAAGCATGTATCAGGTCCCTTACCTGCCAGGGATCAAGGCCAAAGGGCTCAGGAGTACCTGTTGCAGGGGCATAAGCAGGGTCCAGACAGTCCATATCCAGAGAAAGGTAGAATTGTGAGGTTCCTATTTCTTTCATAACCTTTGTAGCAAGTTTTTTGGCAGAATATTCTTTCACATATTCCGGTGTGTAATAGGATATGTGATTATCTTTTGCAAAATCCCATTCGCCCCGGGGTCCGCTCCTTGTTCCAATGGATACATACCTGTCGGTGGCCTCTTCTAATATATGCCGGCTGACGCACGCATGGTTATTTCTCACTCCGCCAAACTCTTCCCGCAGGTCAAAATGGGCATCCAGTGCGATCACTCCAATGTCATCATCGTCTTTTGTACAGGCTTTAATGGTGGAAAGGGTAAGAGAGTGTTCTCCCCCTATCATAATGGGGATTTTTTCATTTTTTACGATGTCCCTGGTATCATAGTAAAGGTCCCTGAGGGTTTCATCAACAGAAGAATAAACTTCAAGGTTGCCTGCATCATGGATCGGAATAGATGCAAGGTCAATATCAAAAAAAGGATTGTAACTTTCAAAATTTTCAGACGCCTGTCTCATAGCATCCGGAGCCCTGCGACTTCCCGGCCTGTAAGAGGAAGTCCCGTCAAAAGGGACTCCGAATATAACATATTTTGCGGCCCCGTAATCCCACAGGGCGTCCATCATAAGGGGCTGGTAGAACATTTCATTATTTAACGCAGGTCTATCTTCATTTTACCCATGGCGGTTATGTATGAAATGTCTCCCCCTTCGTTCACCCTATCCTTGTATTCATCGGGGATTTCCATTTCGAAGGTGGAATAGTCTTCCATGTCCATGAGCTGGGCGATGTTTCCTGTGACGGAAAGTACCTGTGCACTTTTCCTTTCGACAATAGGCACAAAGGTCTTTGAGGAAACGGAGCTTACGATTGAGCGTTTTTGTCCATCGAATATACCAACTGCGTCAATCCTTGCTTTAGCAGAACCATGTTTTCCGGGTTTGGATTTTGACAGGCCCTTGATAATACATGGTTCGTCATCGATAATTACGTACTTGCCTTCCTTGAGTTCCTTTACTTCAACCTGTTGTTTCATGTGATTATACTCCTTTGATAAATTATGAGCATCTAATGAGTCAGGGGTATAATTTTCAGTTCCCGTATATCAACTTAACGAACTGATTCATCGTAATTAATGGCTTTTTCCATTTCCAGTAATTTTTTCTTTAATTCTTTGCCACCTGCATAGCCACCTATATTATTTTTAGCAACTACTCTGTGGCAGGGTATTATCAGGGGGTAGGGATTTTTGTTAAGTGCCCGGCCGACTGCCCGACTTGCTTTGCTTTTTCCAATGTCTTCTGCCAGTTGCCCGTATGTGCGTGTTTGTCCGTAAGGGATTTTGCGGGTGGCTTCCAGGACTTCCCGCTGGAACTTTGTAAGATGTGTAAGGTCCGGATCATATTTCAGGAAATCCACATACTCGCCTGCGAGATATTTCATGATGTCGCAACACAGCTGCTGCATATTCATTCTTTGCCTTTAAAAACCTCCTTCTCGATTTGTTTGCGTTGCTTGCGCATTTTTCTCCATCCAATCCCGTGGTATCCTATTATGGTTACGATTACTATTATTGCACCTATCAGGTAGGGGAAAGTGGATTCTAATAGAAGGGGATTGATGTTATCACGTTGTTCATAGCTGGGATACATGATATCTCCTCTTTCTGTGCTATGTCCCAGTCCCAGGGCATGTCCTATTTCGTGCTTGGACACCTCCTGCATATTTGCATCACCATATTGCACCCAGGAAAACCCCTGGTAGTTTCCTGCTTCAAGCACTATTTCAGCATGCAGGTATTTGTTCCCGACAATGGTGGGTCTACAGTATCCAGCCACTCCTTCACCGGCTCCCTCTACCTTTTCAAGATTCTCCACCCAGCGAACATTTATGTCTGCGTCAGGATTATCGATGATTTTGAATTCAGGCTGGTAACTGAGGGCCCCGTTTCCACCTTTTTCCCAGTAATCCAGGGCAATTTCTACCTGTTCTCTGTAGGTGGGACTGTAGTGTTCAGGTGTATCCTTATCATCTATATATACGGATATGGGGCTGTGGTCCCAGGGTTTGTCTGATATTTTTTCAATATCTGCAAGGGAGGTGCTGGTGAAAAATATCATGACGGCAAGTAGTACGAAAAGGATTTTTCTAGCCGGTATTTTCATACCAACCAATAATCCCCCATCAAAAATAAAGATTGCCCGGAATACAATTATATTTTAATAGTAGTAGAATTATTTTCCTCCTATGTTTAAAAAGTCATTAATTATGGTCGTTGCTCTTCTCATACTTATTTCGTGTGGATGTCTTTCTTCGGAGGAAAGCCAGATCGGGAATTCGACCACAACGGTTGCCAGCGTGATAGATGGGGATACTTTCGTGACGGATTCCGGGGAGAAAGTAAGACTAATCGGGATAGATACACCGGAGGTGGATGAACCCTATTATACCAAGGCAAAAGATTATTTGTCCAACCGGATCGAAGGTAAACAGGTTTTGCTGGAAGGGGATAGCAGTAACCGGGATACTTATGGCCGTCTCTTGAGATATGTCTGGCTTGACGGTGAACTGGTAAACAGGGAGCTTGTGGAAGAAGGTTTGGCTCTGGCCAGGGCCTATGAGCCCGACACGAAGTATCAGCATATTTTTGCTGAAGCCCAGCAACATGCAAGAACTGAGAAATTAGGGATTTGGTCCTATTCGAAAAATAACAATACCGCAGTTATTTCTTATCTGGAAGCAGGCAGCCATGTAGGTGAGGTGAACACGGTTGAAGGTAGGGTGGTATCAACAGCTAAAAATGAAGAGGATGGCATAATCTATCTGAATTTCCATGATCCTTACAAAGGTTACTTCACTGTAATAATATGGCAGGACAGCTGGTCAAATTTCCCCCAATCTCCTGATACTTACTATGAAGGTAAGGATGTGCTGGTGACAGGCAAGATCAAGGATTACAAGGGCACACCTGAGATTGAGATAAGTGGAGTTTCACAGATTGAAATTGTGGGGTGAACTTAAAGGAATCTTTGTCACCTCCTGTTGCACAATTGGTTTACCGGTAATAATGTAGCATCGTCATTATTTTCCTTGATATTTTTTTGAAAACTGAAATGACAATAGCAATCATTGCATACAGCAGTAAAAATCAAATATCCAGAATGGATGAATGACGGATAAATCATTCCTCCCTTCGTACTGATACAACTAGATCTTCACAAAAATACAGAGACTATCAAACAAATTTGTTATTATATGAATGAATATATCAATCCGTGCAGATGCACGGATTCTTTCCACAGGTAGGACAACTCTGTGGATATTTTTCGTTGAATACCTCTTCCAGATCTATCCCGTAGAGATTTGCCAGTGCCCCAATCCATGCAAAACAGTCAGCCAATTCCTCCCGGATGCTCTCCGGGTCATCCCGCCGGATAGCCTCGGCCAACTCACCCACTTCTTCCACCAGCCAGAGGGCGGTCGCTGTTTTTCCCCGCCTTTTGTCGTTCTCCAGATAGAGATCGCACATCAATTGCTGGAAGGCTGCTATCTCCATTACTGTCACCTCAGGTGCGTACAGGCACGTTGTTCTTACGCAGGTGTTTTTTCACATCATCAACCGTATATTCCCCGAAGTGGAAAATGCTGGCAGCCAGTCCTGCATCGGCTTTACCTTTTACAAACCCTTCCTTCATGTGTTCAGGGCCACCCACACCGCCGGAAGCAATAATCGGGATTTCCAGTTCCTCGGACAGTTTGCGGGTTATCGGCAGGTCAAAACCATCATAGGTACCATCACGGTCCATGCTGGTTAGCAGGATCTCACCCGCACCCAGTTCTTCCACCTGTTTGGCCCACTGTACAGTATCGATACCGGTACGTTTGCGTCCGCCATAGATGACGACCTCATACCACACACGGCTTCCATCCTCAAGTTCGATGATGGTCTTGTCGGGATTGTTCTCAACGTCTGTATTGCGCTTACAATCAATAGCAACAACAATACACTGGGAGCCGAATATGTCCGCACCTTCCCGCACAAGTCCAGGGCTTTTGACCGCGGCGGTGTTGATGGAGACCTTATCCGCACCCGCACGCAGGATTTCACGGATACGTTGCACCGAACCAATTCCTCCCCCCACTGTCAGGGGAATGAAAACCTCGTTGGCTGTGCGCTGTATTACATCGATCATGGTATCCCTGCCTTCATGGGATGCCGTGATATCCAGGAAAACCAGTTCGTCAGCGCCCTGTTCATTATAGCGTTTTGCCAGTTCCACCGGATCACCGGCTTTCCTGAGGTCAAGGAATTCCACACCCTTGACTACGGTCCCGCCGGCTTCGTCCAGGGTAACATCAAGACAGGGGATGATTCTTTTTGTGAGCATGCAAATGACAATGAAGTATTATTGTA
>NZ_MAFX01000029.1:0-13257 GCF_001683555.1 Methanohalophilus sp. DAL1
CTTGTGATAATCTCGGATGAAACCGGTAGTATGCAGCTCTTCGAGGAAGGTGTGGCCGATGAACTCTATGAAAGCCTTACCACCAAAACCCCGACCACCCTTGTCAGGCTGACAGGGGACAAAACCGCTCTGGGAGATGCCATCGTGCAGTATGCCAGCAGTGATAACCAGGTCGTGCTGGTGACTGATGGGAACAATAATTACGGCAAGGACCTTGAAGAAGGACTGGATTTTGCACAAAATATAGGATCCACTGTATATGCAGTTACACCGGAAATTGAATCAAACGATCTCAGTATTCAGGTAAAAGGTGACAAAACCGCAGTAAAAGGGAATGAATACCGGTTTGAAATAATTGTATCCCAGGCTAAAGAAGTACCTGTGGAATATACATTCAACGCCTATGCGGATGATGAATTGATACGCAGTGGCACCTTCACACAGAGCAGCAGACAACGCAGCTATCAAATCCCTTATAGATTCAATGAGCTCGGTGCACATGAGATCAAAATTGAGCTGAGCACACAGGCGGATGAGGCCGATAATATTAATAATAATTTCCTTAAATCGGTCTACGTGGTACCAAAACCCAAAATACAGTACATAACTGATGAACCGGACTCTCCACTATCCAATATCCTGTACAACCTTTATGATACCTCTACCAACTCCAACATTTCTAATCTGGATTCACAAAAAGCTGTGGTAATCGATAATATACCCGCCAATAGAATCTCCGAATCAGATGTATCAATTCTGAAACAATATGTATCCAATGGAGGAGGCGTTGTTGTCACCGGAGGAGAGCGTTCTTACGAATATGGTGATTACCTGAATTCTTCAATTGAGGATATCTTACCGGTAACTTCCACACCGACACAATGGAGAGGAGGAAGGGATATTGTCCTTGTACTTGATATTTCTCCTAGTACTGAAAAACACGGCACTCTTCCAGAAATACTGGGTAATGCGATATACCTGGTCCAGAAGGAGGAACTAAGAGGGGCCTATATGGGAGTTATCGCTTTTGGTAAGGAAGGACATGATGTTTCTGGTGGACTGAAGTATCTTGGTACGGCAGGCAACCGGGAATTTCTGGAAGAAGAAATACGCCAATTGCGACCAAGTACCACAAGTGAAACATCGCTCCATCAGGGTCTTGAAGTTGCACAGGAATGGCTTAATACAGAAACCGGGACATTGGATCTGGTGGTAATTTCTGACGGGGGTATAGAAGATTCCTATGAAGAAAGCCTAAACATGGCCAAAGACCTGAAGAAAGATAATGTGAACTTCTATTTTGTTCATATTCGGTCTTCAGCTCCCTCCCAGCAAGATGAGTCAGGTAATGTGTATGCTGAAAAACTTGTTGAAAACGTAGAAGGTACAACCAATAATTACTTCAAATTGGATGCCGGGCAACGGGCCAATATAATCTCAGATGAATCCATAGAACCACCATTAGATGAAAATGAATCCACTTCATCTTACCAGCTTTTCGAATTCAATCCCTCTCATTTCATAACCCGGAATTCAAATGTGAAAGCAAATATAACCGGCTACAATGATGTTACTCCAAAACCCGGAGCTAACAGGCTTGTCGTTGCTTCGAATGGGAAACCTGTTGTAACTACATGGAGATACGGACTTGGAAGAGTTGCTTCGATCACCACAGATAATGGCAAGGATGGAGGCTGGAGTTCACAGATGTATTCCGGTAACAACTCACAGCTGATATCAGCAACCGTAAATTGGGCCATAGCCAACCCACAACCCAAAGAAGGCGCGGTTGTGGAGGCGCCGGATACATGGTTCGGGCTACCTGCCACAATCACTCTTACAATGTATGATGAGAAAGTTCCGGAACTTACATACAGGGGTGATGAACTGGAATTGGCTTTTGTTGGGAAAAACACCTATGAAGCCCAGATATTCCCAAAAACAATAGGGATGCATTATGTGAGTGGTTATCCAATTGCTGTGAATTATGCCATTGAGTACAGGGATGTTGGCCTCAATGAAGACTTGCCTTCCCTAATTATCGGAAATGGTGGTAAGGTCTACAGCCAAAAGGAAGCCAGAGCAAATCTCCTCACAGATGCCCGGCAGAACTCTCTTCAGAGCCGCATGGAGCCTGTCAGCTGGAAGATGTATTTCATCCTGGCTGCCCTGTTGCTTTTCCTGGGAGAAGTAATGCTTCGTCGCAGTCTGGAAATAATCGAATCCAGAAAGCAAGAATGAGATTAAGCCTTAATATGGCTTTAAAATTTTTAATGTATTACAAATATCAGGAGCAGTTAGCAGATTTTAATCCGGTGGTGTTATATCTGTCCATGACAATGTAAGAATTGTCCGGGATTTGTGCAGCATTGTTCCGGGCTGTATCAGCCGGGTTGGGGGACTACGGCTGATACATGGAGTGGAGGATTAAATGAGAACATGGTTGGGCATCCATGTTCTCAATCTACTTTTGGTTTTTGCAGGTTAAATATCAACTATTATTCACATCCAACTTCTCAAAAATCCAAAATCTTTAATTGTCGCAGCAATGTTACTGTATATACAATAACAATATCAAAATTGCCTGTAAGCTATTTTCGGATAAGTATTTCCTACGATGAATTTAATGTCTCTTTGTAATTTTTAACGAGACTATAATATTATATTGATATCTAAAAATCAAGAGAGATTATGCTATATAGACAAACATCCTATTAGTTTATGTGGTGATTGGGAGAAAACTTCTCTCAATATAACCTGACGGGGTGGGACCCGAGCGGGTTTATAATCGTGGGGTACGATAATGGAGGCATAGGAAAGGATACCTATGCCTTCTCTATTAATCCTTACTTTGAGGAATATCTATTTATAAGGTATAACTCCAAAATAGAATTATGAGTTATATCTATCTGATAGGAGCCATAATATTTGAAGTGTTTGGCACCACATGCATGAAATTATCTGATGGTTTTTCCAATATCTTACCCTCAATAGGAATATTCTTGTTTTACGGAATCAGCTTTGCCCTGTTTACTATTGCCCTGAAAGGAATAGACGTAAGCATAGCTTATGCCATCTGGGCCGGAATGGGGATTGCAATGATAACGGTTATTGGAATCCTCTGGTTCAAAGAGCCTGCCACAGCAGTAAAAATGATATCTATAGTGTTTGTAGTAATTGGAGTAGTAGGCCTGAATATAAGTGGGGGAGGACATTAAATCCTCCACTAAAATTATTTATTGGCAACAAACCTGCGATACAGGCGTGCCTGGAAACCATGGTATTTGGAAAAACCTTCAGCATCCTGCTGGTCGATGACCTTGCTGTCAAAGGATACAAGGTCCTCTGAATACAAACCATTGGGTGAAGTCCTGGCCATAATGTAGACATTACCTTTGTACAACTTCACAGTTACAGTACCTGTAACACGCTGCTGTGTGGAATCTATGAAGGCATTCAGGTCTTCATACAGGGGTTCATCAACAAGACCCAGGTAGGCAAGTTCGGACCATTCAGCATCCACCATAGCCTTGAACTTGAGTTCAGAGCGGGTAAGCACAAGTTTTTCCAGATCCCTGTGTGCAGTCAGTAAAACTGTTGCTGCAGGGTGCTCATAATTCTCCCTGGCTTTCAATCCCAGCACACGATCCTCTATCATATCGGTCCTTCCGACACCATGGGACCCGGCGATTTTGTTCATCTTTTCGATAAGAGTTACTCCATCCATTGTCTTACCATCAAGGGACACAGGAACTCCGTTCTCAAAACCGATTTCTATGGTCTGTGCATCCGGGGCCTGCGCCGGGTCCACTGTCCAGTTGTAGATCTCTTCCGGCGGGATATAACCCGGATCTTCCAGTTTGCCACCCTCTATACTGCGGCTCCAGATATTCTCATCGATACTCCAGGGTTTGGAAGATGTTACAGAAACAGGAATACCATGTTGTTTTGCATACTCTATCTCCCATTCACGTGTCAGGTTCATGTCACGCATCGGAGCCACTACTTCCATATCCGTAAGACGGAATACTGCCTCAAATCTCAACTGGTCATTACCTTTACCGGTACATCCATGGGCAAGCATTGAAGCTCCTTCCTTTTCTGCGATTTCCACGACCTTTTTAGCAATAAGGGGACGTGCAATGGATGTTCCCATTACATATCCTTCATAATCCCCGTTTGCCTTTATGAGAGGGAAAATATAATCATTTACAAATTCTTCCCTGACATCAAGGGTAAAATGCAGATCACTTATATTCTGGGCTTTTTCAGTAGCCTCCTCAACATCTTCCCGCGGCTGGCCTACATCCACCGCTACGGTTATTACTTCATCACAATCGTACTTTTCTTTAAGTAAAGGAACACATATTGATGTGTCCAGACCACCTGAATAAGCCAGT
This sequence comes from Methanohalophilus sp. DAL1, assembly GCF_001683555.1. NCBI lineage: Archaea > Methanobacteriati > Methanobacteriota > Methanomicrobia > Methanosarcinales > Methanosarcinaceae > Methanohalophilus > Methanohalophilus sp. DAL1. The sequence continues at coordinate 4,401 of NZ_MAFX01000029.1, forward strand.
ACTGCCTTTTTGACCATTATTAATACCTCAATCTAAAATAAAAAAGAAATAAAATCAGCCGTAAACTTAATTGTTCCGGCGGATCTCTTCATGATATTCGTTAATTGATTTAATCGTGCTGCTGCCCTCAGCCATTGCTTTAATGGCTTCAACTGAAGCACGCGCAGCCTGTATGGTTGTAATGTACGGAACCTTGAAATCCACTGCTGCCCTGCGTATATGGTAACCATCTTTCCTGGATTGGCGGGATGTCGGGGTATTTATGATAAAGGCAACATCGCCTCTCCTGAGCATATCAATGACATTGGGACTGCCTTCATGCACCTTCATGACTGCCTCCATACTGATACCTCTATCGGAAAGATAACGTGCAGTACCTTTTGTACCCATGAGTTCAAGTCCCATTTCCTGCAACCTGCGGGCAATTTCTACAATCGCCTCCTTATCTCGCTCCCTGATGGACAGGAATACTTTTCCATTCAGGGGAAGGAGATTATCAGCACTTAGCTGGGCCTTGAAAAATGCTCTTCCAAAGTCATAATCAATACCCATCACTTCACCGGTACTTTTCATTTCAGGGCCAAGCACAGGATCTGCACCGGGTAATTTGTCAAACGGAAGGAGGACTTCCTTGACAGAATAATGCTTCAGGGAAGGTTCCCTGTCCTGCAGGTAACCAAGATCCTTAAGACTGTGGCCGATGATAACCTGTGCAGCGATCTTTGCCAGAGGAAGCCCGGAAGCTTTTGATACAAAGGGAATCGTACGGCTGGACCTTGGATTTGCCTCCAAGACATAAACCTCGCCATCTTTTGTTGCCATCTGGATGTTTATAAGACCCTTGACCTCAAGCGCCATAGCAATCTTTCTGGTATAATCCCGAACCGTTTCAAGAATGTTCTCAGAGAGATCATAAGGAGGAATCACACAGGCAGAATCACCGGAATGTACTCCTGCTTCTTCGATGTGTTCCATGATAGCACCGATCAGGACATCATTGCCGTCACTCACAGCGTCCACATCGATTTCCACCGCACCCTCAAGGAAATCATCAATAAGGATGGGATGTTCGGGTGATACCCTGACAGCTTCTTTCATATAACGCTCCAGATCTGTGGAATCATAAACAATCTCCATTGCCCTTCCCCCAAGTACATAGGAGGGACGGACAAGGACCGGATAACCAATATCATTTGCAACCTTAAGGGCTTCTTTTTCGGATGTTGCATAACCTGCATCCGGCTGATTGATTTTCATTTTTGCAAGACGCTGGTTGAATTTTTCCCTGTCTTCTGCCACATCCATATTTTCAGGGGAAGTTCCCATTATCTTCGTCTTCAGGTCTGTGCGCCTGGCAAGTTCCTTCTGCAGGGGGATTGCAAGGTTAACCGAAGTCTGGCCTCCGAATTGTACGAGCACCCCATCCGGATTTTCCCTTTCAATGACATTCATTACATCTTCAAGGGTCAGAGGTTCGAAGAACAACTTATCCGAAGTATCATAGTCAGTAGAAACCGTTTCAGGATTGTTATTGATGATATGGGCTTCTATATCTTCTTCACGTATGGCCTGGACTGCATGCACCGTACAGTAATCAAACTCAATTCCCTGCCCGATACGTATGGGACCGGCACCCAGAATCAGGATCTTTTTTTTGTCTGTGGGCTTACATTCACACATCGTTTCATAACATGAATAATAATAAGGAGTTGCTGCAGCAAATTCTGCTGCACATGTATCCACCATCTTGTAAGTGGAAGTGATGGCCCCGTCCCTGCGTATATCATTTATTTCTTCCCGGGTCTTTGAACAACATTTGGCTATTCTGCTGTCAGTAAATCCCATTCTCTTGGCTTTTATAAGGAGATCAATGTCTGTTTCTCCATTTTTGAAAAGTTGTTCTGCAACCTGTGACTCCATATCTGCAATGTTGGCCATTTTTTGCAGGAAGAAACGGTCGATGCCCGTATATTCAGAGATTTGTTCAATGGAGTAACCTTTCTTCAGGGCTTCATAGATAACAAAAAGACGCTCACTTGTCGGCGTTTTGAGTAATGTGACAATCTCCGGATCATCCCTGCCCTTAAACTCAAAATCCATATCGTTGTCCAGGGAACGGATGGCCTTTAGCATGGACTCTTCAATCGTCCTTCCGATGGCCATAACTTCACCAGTACTCTTCATTGCTGTGGTAAGAGTCTTGTCTGCAGTTACGAACTTGTCAAAAGGCCATCTGGGTATCTTTGTAACCACATAGTCAATGGTTGGCTCAAAAGATGCAGGGGTTTTCTTTGTGACATCATTGAGGATTTCATCAAGTGTCATTCCCACAACAATCTTGGCGGTTACGCGGGCAATCGGATAACCGGTCGCCTTGGAGGCAAGAGCCGAGGAACGGGACACACGGGGATTGACCTCCACAACACGATATTCGCCGTCCTTTGTTGCAAACTGGATATTACATCCACCCTCAATACCCAATTCCCGAATTATCTTGATAGCTGCGGTCCTGAGCATCTGGTGCTCTTCATCATTAAGTGTCTGGGAAGGGGTAACTACTATTGATTCACCTGTATGGACACCCATGGGGTCAATGTTTTCCATATTACAGATAACAATGCAGGTATCATTGGAATCACGCATTACTTCATACTCAAATTCTTTCCAGCCCAGGACACTTTCCTCCACGAGTACCTGATTAATGCGGCTCAGCCTTATGCCCCTCTCTACGATCTGCAATAATTCTTCCTTTGTATGGGCAATTCCTCCGCCTGCACCTCCCAGGGTATAGGCCGGGCGGACAATAATGGGAAGACCAAGTTCCTCTATCACTTCTTCTGCTTCCTGCAAAGAGGAAATAGCCTTGCTGCGGGGAACTTTTTCCCCGATGTTTTCCATGGTCTGCTTGAAAAGTTCCCGGTCCTCGGTATTTGTGATTGCATCAAGAGGCGTACCCAGCATCTCTACGCCGTATTTTTCAAGAATACCCAGCTCTGCAAGTTCACTTGTAACATTAAGACCCGTCTGTCCACCCAATCCGGCAATTATACCGTCAGGCCGCTCTTTTTCAATGATTTCACCGATTAGTGGGGCTTCCAGGGGTTCAATGTAAACAGAATCCGCCATTTCAGGATCTGTCATAATAGTTGCCGGATTGGAATTTACAAGTACGACTTCAAATCCTTCTTCCCGCAGGGAGCGGCAGGCCTGACTTCCCGAGAAGTCAAATTCTGCAGCCTGTCCTATCATAATTGGACCGGAACCTATGAGCATTATCTTTTTTATGTCAGTCCTTATTGGCATCATTTATCGCCCCCTGCCATTTTGTAAATTTTGTCAAAGAATTGTTTTTCAGTATCCATTGGTCCAGGATGCGCATCCGGATGATATTGTACACTCAGGATATCAAGGTCCCGGTGTGCCACACCTTCAATCGTGTTGTCATTGGTATTGAGCTCGGTAGTGTAGAGATCGGTTGCCTCAAGAGAATCATTATCAACGGCAAATCCATGGTTCTGGGAAGTAATATGTACAATTGAGCTTGAAAGGTCCTTTACCGGCTGGTTGGCCCCCCGGTGCCCGAATTTGAGTTTGTATGTATCTGCTCCCATAGCCCTTGAAATAACCTGATGACCCAGACATATACCTGCAATGGGTAATTCCGATGCAAAATAGTTCACAGCCTTTGTGGCTTCTATCGCATTCTGTGGATCTCCCGGACCATTGGAAAGGAAAAGAAGATCAGGTTCATAATCACTTATTGCTGAAGCAGGTGTTGATGCAGGGACTACTGTTACATCCATGCCTCTTGCAAGCAGGCTATCTATAATATGGGCTTTCATACCCAGATCAATAAGTACAATATGTTTTTTATCAGATGTATCAATCTTGCTTTTTACATTATATGCTTCATTACATGTTACTTTGGAAATTAAGTCAATATCTGATATTTTGGGTTGCTCCCTTGCAAGCTGCACGGCTGCTTCGCCGTCATCACTTCCATTAATAAGGGCAGCTCTCATTGTACCATGCTCCCTGTTATTTAGGGTGAGCATCCGGGTGTCAACCCCGGCAATACCCGGTTTTCCCTCATCTTCCATGAGTCTGTAAATGGTGCGTTTTGAACTGTGATGAAAAGGGTCAGGACATGCTTCCCTGACTACAAGGCCTTCGGCCTTTACACCATCTGATTCAAAACATTCATCGCTGACACCATAATTACCAATAAGGGGATAAGTGAACATAAGGATCTGACCCTTATAGGAAGGATCACTTAGTGCCTCCTCGTAACCGGTATATTGAGTAGTAAAAACGAGTTCTCCGCAAACTGTACCTTCGGCACCAAAACCGGTGCCTGTGACAATTGTCCCATCTTCCAAACCAATTACTGCACTCATCATCGGAACCTGCCTATAAATGTAAAAAGTAGGCTATAAGTATTTCGATGGATGAAAGAAAAGATTCATTCAAAGTACAAGTAGTTACAAATATAAATTACACTTTCCTGAAAATTAATCTGGCTATCAGGAATAAAACTATGCCAAGTACAAGCCCTCCGGCAAACAAAGCAAGATTATTACTTATCTTGCCTAATAGTCCAATAGAGCCTTCATCCATATCCTGATTGTTTTCGGAGGTTAATACAACATCCTCATTCTCCGTTACATTTACATTAGTGTCCGTTACATTTACATTAGTATCTTCTACATTAATACCGGAAATCTCATCTGTGCCTTCAGGATTTTCCATTTCCAACATCCAGAGATCAAAGGTTCCATTTGCTTTGGTTCCAAAGACTATTTTTTTACCGTAAGGGCTTACGGCAGGAGAAAATTCAACTTTCCTGTTGTCGGTAAGTGATTGTCTCTCATCATCCTCAGTATCAATCAACCATAGATTGGTTTCTCCTCCCTGATCAGAAACAAAGACTATCTTTTCACCTGATGGCAGGAAAAAAGGATCGACATCATTGGAATTACCATGGGTAAGTTGCCAGGATGTATCAAGTTCTACATCTGTCAGCCATAAATTACCCTTTAAAGAGTAAATTATTTCGCTCCCATCAGGAGACCAGGAAGGCTTACCTTCATCTTCTGAAGTAAAAGTCAACTGCCTATGTGATTTGTTTGTTATATCCATTACCCAGATGTCATAATTACCCGCAATATTGGATCGATATGCAAGCATTGAACCATCCGGACTTATTGAAGGTGAGCGGCGGTCTGCACCATCAGTTAATTGTGTAATATTGGATCCGTTGGCATTCATCTTAAAGAGATTGATGTAGGTAGAAGAACGCGGTTTTCGGGATTCTGACGCGAAATAAATTTCCTTCCCATCTGCAGAAAAACAGGGATCACCGTCCCATTTCATTCCATCATAAATAATATGTGGATTACTACCATCTACATCCATAATCCCGATTGCCTGACCATTCATGTAAGTAATCTGCTTTCCATCCGGACTCCATGCAGGATAATGATAGTCACTGCTATAATCATCAGTGAGAGGATATATATCCGCAACCTCTATTCCGGCAAATACCGGTGTTGCGGAAAAAATGATAAGGACCAGGCAAAAAAAAGCCATTAGTCCTGTTTTCAGCATTTTCATCACTCTTATTAACTATTTATGTGTTCTTCAATCTTTTGCTTCAGGATGTTACTTACAACCTTACCATCAACTTTTCCACGGAACTGGCCCATGACAATCCCCATGAGAGGGCCAACAGCTCCCAATCCCTTTTCATTGACAAAATCAGCCCTTTCCCTGACAAGATTGACTGCAAAGGATTCTATTTCAGAAGTATCTATACCTGAAAAACCAAGTTCTTTCAAGGCTTCATCTATACTTAAATCCGGTTTTTCAGCAAGCAGGCGCAGTAATTCATCAATACCTTCTTTGGCAACTTTGCCTTCTCCTATGGCATCAAACAAGGCAATAAAGTGATCATCCTGTAGTTTTTCGACATCAATCCCGTCCCTGCGAAGTTCAGGCAACCTGCCTGTAAAAGTACGGGCAACCAGAGTAGCACCTATTGAACCATTTAAAGAAAATCTATCCATGATTTTTTCAAAAAGGAGCAGATACTTTGAGTAAACAATTTTTTCAGCAAGTTCATCGTTTAAATTATATTCTTCTGTGAACCGTTTACTTTTATCGATAAGAAGTTCAGGGGTTTCAACGGATTCAAAGTAAGAAGAGGATATATCAATTACGGGAACATCTGTTTCGGGATACATACGTGAAGCACCCGGCAGTGGTCTCATGTATGCAGTATTTCCATCAGGCAGAGCCCGTCTGGTTTCCTCGGGTACAAATTCCAGGGCTTCGCGAGCCCTTATAAGTACACTTTCCATCGCACCGTGTGCCTTTTTGTAAGAATCGGCAACCAGTACAACTGCATCCCCATCAGTAGCTCCCACAGCTGTTCTCAGGGATTCCACTTCATCTGCAGTGATGCCATATTTCGGGAGTTCGTCGGTATGGAAAATTCCACCCACACCAGAAGGTTTTGCCCTGTCTGAAAACTCCGTGCCAAGCCTTCTTCCAGGCTGCACTTCTTCTCCTATGATACCATCAAAACCGATTAACCTGATAGCAAGGACTTTTCCTTTTTTAAGTGCACGTTTGATAACCTTGGATTCGGTGTCCCTGAAAACATCAGTTACATCAAATATTTCATTATGTACGCCTGCAGATCTCTGTTGCAGTTTTTCACGTATACGTAACAGGTTAACCTGTCTTTCGACTTCAAGTTCGACAATGGCTTCGATCATATCCAGGGCCTGTACACCCTTAACCTCGACCCTTGCACCTTCAGCAATTGAGATATTCACATCCTGGCGGATGGTCCCCTGTCCCCTTTTGACCTTCCCGGTAGAACGCAACAACATACCTATAATCCGGGCTGTTTCCCTGGCATGGGCAGGGGTTATTATATCGGGAGCAGTCCCGATTTCCACAAGAGGGATTCCCAGCCTGTCAAGGGAATAAACAATGCTATCCTTTTTATCCTCAATCTTCTGGGCAGATTCTTCTTCAATACACAGTACATCAACACCCACCTCATTCAGACTTGTGGGTATCGTTCCGTCATTTGCAAGGAAAGCAGTACGTTGAAAACCGGTTGTGTTGGAACCATCAACAACTATTTTACGCATTACATGAAGTTGCTCCACTGGTCGCATGTTCATCAGTTTTGCAACCACAAGGGCAATGTCCAGGGCCTCGGTATTCAGTTTGCGGGGTGGTTCCTCATCATATTCTACAAGACAGGTAGTATCATAGCCCTTGTAAACATACTTACGGTTGACCTTTGTCTGTTCCACAGCCGCACGGTCTTTTTCACCCATTTCACTTTCAGTGGCCCTCAAATACCTGTAGAATTCTACATTGGACTCTTCAGTATCACGCAATGTAGTCGGGCACCTGCAAAACAGTTTTTCTTTTGAATCAAGCTGCTGGTGGATCTCCAGTCCGCACTTCAGGCCAAGTTCCCTGTAATAATCATCATTGTTCATATGGATATCACCAAGATCTGCTAAACAAGAACATGTAAAGGTATAAAGTAGTTATTTTTCGATATCTGAGATTTGCTCTGTACCTTCTTTTCTTTTTTCCCATTTGCGCCTTAATTTCACATCTTTAAGGGTAGGGCGCAGCTTTTCCATTTTCTCTTTTACCTTTTCCTGCAATTTTTCATCAATTTCCGGGAATTCGATATCAATGTGCTCTTTTGCCTTTTCTTCAGGCATTTCCAGGACTCTTGAGGTATCCGGTCTTTTACGTTTGCCGCTTACCAGCGCATCAATAGCATCTTCCCATTGTTTTGACCAGGGGGTATCGGGTATTGGAGAATGGCACACACTATCTCTTTTAACTTCCATTACATTATCAGGACAGGCTTTCTCGCAGGCACCACAGAAAGTACAGAGATCATCCCTGGCGGCTATTTTCTGCCCGCTTTCGGGAATATACCAGAGATGGGAAGGGCAGACATTGAAGCAGGCATGGCAACCGGTAGGATCACATTTGTTTATGTTTGCATCGATAAGCTTTAACTCACCCTCAAAAGGTTTGGTAATATCCACTGCATCATAGGGACAAACAATATCGCACCAACCGCATACCGTGCATTTCTCCGGATCAATCCGGGCACCACCCTCTATTACGGGTGCTTCCCCGCGTCTTGTCCCCTTCACCTCGATAGCATCTTCCGGACAGAGGTCTGCACACAAGACACAGTAATCACACTGGTCCTCATCCACAAGTAGCTGCTCAAAAGGCATGGGATCGACCGCCCCCGGTTCCTTTTCAAGCAGCATGAAAGCATCACAAAAACGTGCACAAAGACCACAAAGTGTGCACTTATTCTCATCAATGGTGATCTCGCCTTCTTCGCCTTCTTTAAAAGGGGCAATCTCCTCCTTGGTCTGCATTTCAATTTCGAGATCAATTGCATCTTCGGGACAGGTTACTTCACAAAGCAGACATGGAAGACATTTTTCATTTATCGTTGCCTGCCCTTCCAAAACAGGGAACAGGGCATCTTCCGGGAAATCACCTTCTGCAGACATCCGAAATGCATTTACCGGACAGAAGTTGGCACACATGGAGCAGAATGTGCATTTATCAAGATCCAGCATTACAGGAGGGGCATCCATTCCAGTTGCGATCTCATGTATAGGGCCGGCTTCAAGGGCCTCAGTGGGACATATCCTGACACAAAGACCACAACCAATACACCTTTTGTAATCGTAATCAAGTGTTCTGGTACCCTTATCGGTTTTTTGCCGATACAATATGTGACTGTCTTCCACATCCATTTCCTTTTCCACGGAAAGAGATTGTTCTA
>NZ_MAFX01000030.1:0-12010 GCF_001683555.1 Methanohalophilus sp. DAL1
ATCCGCAATCATGAGAATGATTTCAGCGAAGGTGATACCTACATTCTCAATTCCCCCTATCATGGAGGGACCCATCTGCCCGATATAACCGCAGTTTCCCCGCTTATTAGCAACGGAAAACCACAATTTTATGTAGCATCCAGAGGCCACCATGCGGATATCGGCGGGATTACTCCAGGTTCCATGCCACCATTAAGCAAGAGGATCGAGGAAGAAGGAGTTCTTATTGAAGAATTCAAACTTACAGAGCAAGGAAAATTTCGGGAAGAAGAATTTGTGGAACTTTTCAATCAGGCAACATATCCCCCTCGAAACCCCGACCAGAACATCGCAGATCTCAAAGCACAGATTGCTGCCAACCAGAAAGGAATAGAAGAACTCCGCAAACTTGTTGATACCTATTCCCTGAAAACCATTACTGCATACATGCAACATGTACAGGATAATGCCGAAATGGCAGTGGAAAAAGTGATTGATATTTTAGAAGATGGAGATTTCGAGTACACACTGGATGATGACAGTAAAATTGCAGTAAGGTTAAGAATTGACAGGGATAACACAAAAGCAACCATCGATTTTACAAACACTTCACCTCAAACAAAAAGCAATTTCAATGCACCGTCTGCAGTCTGCAAAGCTGCGGTACTTTATGTATTCCGGACACTTGTGCAGGATGATATTCCGCTTAATTCGGGCTGTCTCAGGCCTATTACGATAATCATTCCCGATAATTCGATGCTTAATCCTTCATATCCTGCAGCTGTTGTGGCCGGCAATGTCGAAACTTCCCAATACATCGTGGATTGCCTTTACGGAGCCCTCGGTATACTTGCACCGTCCCAGGGAACAATGAATAATTTCACGTTCGGCAATGACAGATTCCAGTATTATGAGACCATCTGCGGAGGGGCAGGAGCAGGCAATGGTTTTGATGGAGAAGATGCGGTTCAGACACACATGACTAATTCTCTGATTACAGACCCCGAAATAATGGAATTACGTTTTCCTGTCAGAATAGAAGAATTCAGTATTCGAAGGGGTAGTGGAGGAGCGGGAAAATTTCAGGGAGGCAATGGCGTGATCAGAAGGATACGTTTTCTCAAAAAAATGAAGGCAGCGATTCTTTCAAGCCACAGGAAATACCCGCCAAAGGGAATGGCAGGCGGAGAGACTGCAAGCACCGGCGAAAACATCTTAAAAAAGAAAAGCGGGCAAACTATTGAACTTTCAGCAGCTGATGAAATGGAAGTGGAAGAAGGAGATACATTCATAATTAAAACTCCAGGAGGAGGAGGTTATGGAAACAGGGAATGAAAAAAACTGCGCCCTTCAAGTACCGGTACATATACCTGCTGATGGTGAATCGGGTTGTTTCTGGGAAGACAGAAAAGACCGCCACCACTGTGGCATTGACCTTTATGCAGAAAAAGGAACCCCGGTTTTTGCCATAGAGGAAGGGGAAGTTGTAGAAATTGAAATAATGACCTCTTCCTCAATGATAGAGTACTGGAATGAAACCTACCATCTAATAGTACGGGGAAATTCCGGGAAATATTACAAATACGGGGAAATGGGCATGACCATTCCGGAAAAGGGTTCAAGGGTCAAAAAATATGACCGGATTGGAAAAGTCGGACAGGTACTCAACCCTGAGATGATAGATAGCACATCACCCCGATACATCCAGGCACTCAAAGAAAAAAATCCTGCCATGCTGCATCTTGAAATATGGGAAAAATACCCTGTTACAGATAATAAATTGTATCTGGGAGGCAACTGGTTCGGGTCCAAAAAACCGCCGGGCCTCTTGAACCCCCTGCATTATTTGCATAAATGAAAATCATTCTCTGTAGAATTCCTTTCATATGACTTCAGCTAATAAATCAGCATTTCTATAAGAAAAAATTCCTAGTGTGATTTTGAATGAAAAAAGGAGGTGAATCCACTGATAACAACACCGTCGGCATTCACATTAAATACGTCATCTGTCTCTATATGATGACGATCTGAGATAATGGCAGCATTCACTATTGTATCGGCAGGGTTACCGGATTTGGAAATTATTGTGAGTTTTTTATTAATGTAGACACTTTCCGTGTAATTCCCGGGATACACAAGGATTGTATCTCCTGATGTTGCATTATTTACAGCCTGCTGCATTGATCTGTAATCCGCTCCTTGGCTACCGTCAACTGTGAGTGTATCTGCCATTGCAGGGAGTGTTGTGATTGTAAGGATGATGAATGCTATTAATAGTACTCTCATGTTTGATTCTCCACTAAAATTAAAGACAATTGTGTGAAGGACTTTCACACAATTGATGTCTTACAAAATCTTTTCAGGTTTATGGTGTCCGGAACGCCGCAATCGTTGCTTTGCGGGCAAAGATGTGGGGTCCTGACTGATTGAACACTTTCTGACCTCACATCGAAAATTATGTTTGATATCATTCTATATAGTGTTGTTGGCAGTGAATATTTATTCTTATGTTTAGGTTAAGTTAAAAATATTTTACCTAGCAGGTATGCTGCCCCCTGTCCAAGTTTACAGGAAAGACAACATTATTGGATACTCTGCCAGCTGCACCTCAGAAATAATCCGGTCCCACAAACTTCCACAACGAAATGCCTCATCTTTATAACAAATGAAAATCTACTTGCAGGTAGGTGAATATAATCATGGCAGGTACTCCCTCAATTGAGGAGGTTATAGAGGATTTCAATGTCCTGAAATGTATGCAGTGTGGCGTATGCAGTGGTAGTTGCCCCTCCGGCAGGCAGGCCAGTCTGAATGTCAGGCGGCTTGTGCGCAAAATCGGGAAAGACCATACAGCCATTTCCGATGAGACCCTCTGGATGTGTACGACGTGCTACAACTGTCAGGAGAGGTGTCCCAGGGGTATTGCAATTGTGGATGCCATACTCGCTGTGCGAAGTATTGCTGCTCATGAAGGACTGATTCTGGAGCGACACAGGCATGTGGCCAATCTGCTTCAGGAACATGGCCATGCTGTACCTATTGATGACACTCACAGAGAAAAACGCATGCAATTGGGCCTGAACTCCCTGCCTTCCACGGTCCATAGCCATCCCGATGCCCTGAAAGACGTAAAGCGCCTGCTTGCAAGTTGTGATTTCGGGGAAATTACAGGAGGTGAGGAGCAATGAAAATATCCCTGTTCCTGGGCTGTCTTGTGCCCAACCGCTATCCTGGAATCGAAAAAGCCACAGGGATTTGCCTTGAATATCTGGGTATCGACTGGAAAGAGCTGGAAGGCGCATCCTGTTGTCCGGCACCCGGTGTATTCCGCTCGTTCGATGAGCCCACCTGGCTGGCCCTGGCTTCCAGGAACATCACATTGTCGGAGACGGATGAGAGGGATGTCCTGACAATCTGTAACGGTTGTTATGGGTCCCTGGCGGATGCCAATCTCAAACTGAAAAACAACTCTCTCCTGAAAGAGCAGACCAACAGCCATCTGTCACAAATAGGTCGCCATTTTGACGGTACCATTGATGTACGCCATATCATCGAATTCCTGTATTCTGAAATCGGTGTGCAAAAAATAAAAGAAAAAATTGTCAGGCCCCTGGATCTGAAAGTGGCCGTTCATTACGGTTGTCATATGCTCAAACCTTCATCAAGCAGGGCTACTGACAGTGTTGAGCGCCCTTCTGTTTTTGATGAACTGGTGGAAGCACTGGGCTGCACAAGTGTGGATTATCCCGATAAGATGGAATGTTGCGGTGCCGGTGGCGGTGTCAGGTCAGCCCTGGGTGAAACGGCCCTTGCAATCACCGAACACAAACTGGGCAAGATTGAAGAGGCAGGTGTAGATTGCATCGTGGAAGCATGTCCTTTCTGTCACATGCAGTTTGATGCGGGCCAGGTATCCCTTGCAGGCAAAGGCAGGGAATTTGGCATCCCCGTAATTCACTACTCCCAGTTACTGGCCCTCTCACTGGGCTATTCTGCAGAGGCTGTCGGTATAGATCTCAATGAAATGGATTGTTCGGATTTCTGTAATTTACTTGGTAAATAAAAAAGACTGAGCGCCCTGGGCTCAGTAATTGTAGAGGGATGTATAGGTAACTTCCACATCTCCCTTGGCAGGTACTTCCACCTTGAACTCGATGGTGTTTGCATCCTGCTTTGTGTAGGGATGGGATGATTCAGTGATTTCCCAGTCTCCATAGAGGCGTTCCACTATCACAACATCCTCGGTTGTTTCCTTGTAGTTGGAAATCGTGATCTTGTTCGTGTTCCTGTATCTGTTGGTTCTGATTCTCCATCAGGTAAACCTTATTATTTTGCATAACATTGGGTTATCCATGGACACAGAAGAAATATTCGACAGATTGAAACCCCTCTATCCCCATGAATACTTTTCCACTGAAAGGGATCCTTTCTACATATTGATATCAACTGTTCTTTCCCAGCGCACCAGGGATGAAGTTACAGAAATTGCTTCCAGGAGACTTTTTGAGCACTATTCCACTCCAGTCCAGATGGTGGAAGCAGATATAGAAAGTATTGAAACCCTTATCAGGGATGTGGGTTTTTACAGGGTGAAAGCCGGCAGGATAAAAGAGATTTCTCAGATACTTATAGATGAATATGATTCACAGGTCCCTGCTACCATGGATGAGTTACTCAAATTACCAGGGGTTGGAAGAAAGACTGCAAACTGTGTTCTGTCCTATGCTTTTTTGGAAAAAGCAATCGCAGTGGATACTCATGTACACAGGATCTCAAACAGGCTCGGTCTTGTGGAAACCACAACCCCAGAACAGACTGAAATTGAGTTACAAAAACAGGTTCCTCTGTCTTACTGGAGAGAAGTTAACGAATTGTTTGTCCAGTTTGGCAAAACGGTGTGCAAACCTCTGTATCCGGATTGTGTGGCTTGTGTAATAGAAGATTTATGTGCTAAAAAAGAAAAGAAAAAGTAAAACCGATCTGAAATATCAGACCAGTTTGTTGATTGGGTGGTTTTCGTCTTCGATCTCAAGACCCAGTTCCTTGGCATTTTCTGCAAGGATGATATCGGTCATTGCGGTTGCCGGGAACACAGTGTTTGTGTTCTCGATTGGACCGAAGAGCTGGAAGTTGGATCCGAGGATCTGTGGCACGAGGTTTGTACCGATGTCTGTAGGCATGTAGATTGCCTTACGCTGCTCCTTGGTCTCGAACTGTTTCTTGTATGTCTTCATCCAGTCCCATGCGGATGCCATGTTGTGGTAACCTCCACCTACAGGCAGGCCAAAGTGGCCCTTTACAGCAATTACTGCACGGATGGATGAACCGGCACCGGCACCAAGGGGAGTTGCTGCAACATCGACAAGAGGTTTTGTGATTCCACAGTCTTTGGCGATATCAAGCATACCCTGTGTCTGACCGGATGCACCCTTTTCGAGTACTTCGATCTTACCCTTAAGGGTGGGGTCAACTGCATTGAATGCAAGTACGATGGATGCTTCAATGTCACTTCTCTTGACCGCTTCTATCTCTTCTTCGTGGATACTTGCGTTGATGGAGTTGTAGATTGCCCTGTCAGCAACACCTATCTCTGTAACATAATCAGCTGCTGCAGCACGGACGTCCCCTGCTGAAGAATCTATCAGGAACGGAGTCTTTTCATCGTACTCAACAAACCAGTCTATGTACTTTTTGATGGCTTCCGGGGTTTCACCCACTATCTGGTTGGCACAGGGGTTTCCTGTAGTTTCTGCCATCTCGAGCATGTTGTCCCAGAGTTTTTCTGCTGCTGGTCTGTCGAATTCTCCTGTATCTTCGTCAGTGACAATGTTGTGCCTATTGTAGAACATTGACCCGACCAGGATGGTTGGGTATTGGCCGGGTTGTCCGCCGAACTTGACATTTCCGACCTCGAATACTTCCTGCTTCTTATCAAATTTGAACATGTTATTACCTCTATTTTAGAAAAGTATCGGTGATATCGAGATATAGAGCAAGAACATCAATATGCCTGCAACTGCTCCATAGAGTATTCCTATATCCCTTCCTACTTTCTTGCCTATCTTCTGTGTGATTTCACTGTTGGCAAACTCGATTTTCTCGTCTATATCATTGAGTTTCTTGAGTATTTCATCAAAATCCTCCGAGTCCACCACTACGGCTGGAATATTGTTATTCGCTTGTTCGTCAGCCATCTTAAATCACCTGCCATACCAATAGTGGTAGTATGATTACCATTATCAGTGCAAAAAGAAATCCGATTGTGAAACCGACTATTCCTGCGGCTGATACACCGGAATCAAGTTTTTGGTTCCTGGAAATCAGCTGGGCCCTGTAACGGATATCTTCGACCACTCGATCAATTGCGCCCATTTTTGGTTCAATGACCATTGGCACGCCTTTTCCATATTCTTCTTCCGCCATATCATTCACCTCCCGAATAATATCAGGCCAAGCAGGGACAATGTAATGGTAAGTCCGATCATTATTCCTTCAATCTTGCCTGCGTGAACACCGGCATGGAATTTATTGAACTCTCCGATCCTGGCCATTTCCCTTTCGATATCAAGGATCCTGCCACGAATTACAGAGAATTCTGATGCCATTGGTTTTAGGCCACCGACTTCTTCTTCCTCTTCTTCTTCACCGCCGACTTCTACCACAAGGGGATCTGCATCAAAAGCACCAGGGTCTTTGGCTGCAAGTTCCTTTATCTTACCGGTGATAGTTCCCATGTCTTCAGTACCAATAAGATCGATACATTCGACCTGTTCCTGATACCTCTGTACAGCTTCTTCGGTCAGGTTCTCCACATATGGAATAGCACCACTGGCATTCACGATCCTGTTATCACTGACACCGTTTTTGTGCAGCATTACGAATGCTTCACCTGTTATGTGTCCCTTTACTTCAGATCCGGTTACGACCAGATACCTGATATTGGGGTTTGCAATAATGTGGGATATAACTTTTTCCAGACCCAGATTCTCTGTTTTACAGGGGCCTGCAATTGAAGCTCCCGCATCCAGTAAGGGTCCTCCTTCCAGGTGTGAACCTAGGGTAATTACTGCAACACAGTTTTCCGGATCTCCTACCTCGTATTCTCCTTTGAGGATTGGCCATCCGGGTGCTGGTTCTCTCTTTTCTGCCATTTTACAATCCTCCGGTCATGCTAAGCATGTAGATTACAATTGCCAGAATTCCTGAGAATACCAGTCCTACAATGACGCCATAGAACAGGTTGCTGTAGATACCGGCACTGTATGAGGTATTTTCTCTTCCCGGGAAGGAACTTAGAAGTGGCCTGTCCGGGGCGAGGGAATTCACAAGGTCATCTGCAATCTTGTCAAGATCATCTATTCTTTCAACTATTGGATCCATGGAATATTGAATCACATCATCCCGTTCTGCTGCAAGCAGGGATGACATTGGATCCAGTACTAAATGTACTTCAGGTGCAACATGTACCATGCTCATTCCGATTCCTCCTCTTCCTTTGGCAGGAGACCTGTTCCAACCACATCATATGCATCCCTGACAACATAGTTCCTGTACTGGCTGAACGAAACATACCATATGGCCAGTCCGATGACGATTGTGGGGGCAGCGGATGCACCGGCTGAAACTGCAGAGACGATACCGGCCATTATCATTGCAATAGCACCTTTCTCGAATGCAGTGGAAAGGGTCCTGTCCTGTTTTTCATCGGGCCCGAGGTTTGCATTGAACGGATGAAGAATTGCCATACCTCCAGCGATGAAAATCAATGCGATGTAACCTGTAGCGATTACCTCTGTCAGAACCACATCAAACATGAAAGTGCCTGTCATGGCGGTACTGAGGCCTACAATGGCCAGCGTACCGGCACCTGCGATTTCTGTCATGGATTGTTCCATGATTGGAATGCCCATTCCTATTACCCTGTTGGCAAGGGCACCGATTACCAGGCCGATAACCATTGCGGTGACAAATGCAACTATGGGTCCGGCAATACCCCCGATTGCTAGGCCAAACATTGTTGCCACCACTCCCATACCCAGAGCGAGCATACCGATGGAAGGTACACCTGTACCAAGTCCATAACTGGCTACTCTGCGTACTGCAGCTGAGCCCCATACGATGGCACAAATTGCACCGAGGGCGCCTATGAATGAGAAGGCAGGTCCTGCAAACTGTACCATGAAATAGCTCAAATAAATTGCAATAAGTCCGCCTGCTGCTCCGAAAGCGATAAGTTTATTCTGGGGAATTGCCTCTGAGGCACCTCCGCCACTTCCTCCTGCAGACATTTTACAGACCTCCTATTGTAATTACACTTACAATTGCACACATAAATGTGACAATTAAAGATGTTACTACTGCTTTTGGCCACTTCTTAAACTTAGGATCATGGAATCCTTCGATAGTACCTCCTATATTATAGGACGGTATTACAGCATTTACGAAGAAAATTCCCACAGCGAAAATAGCTGCAAGGCCCACAAAGTCCGCTGAAGCCATGCCGTTTGCAATACTCATCAGGGAATAATAAACAAGTGCACCGCCGATACCACCCAGCCCCCCTCCAATGATACCACTTACAAATGATACAGTTGGAAGACCGTGTCCTTCGGTACCTTGTGATACATAGATATCCTGTCTGTCCTTCGTGATTGGGTCATAGTCGACCTTTGCTGAAGCAGGGGGAACTCCCACACCGTAGACGTATACAAGGTTTCCGACCATCATAGTTACTCCTATCATAATCATTGCACCGACCATGCCGGCTGCAAGGATCAGGGCCATACTGTCTGTCAGGTTAAGCATTGCGCCTGCTGTCACAAGTCCTGTAAGACCTGCACCGGCAGCGAGCTGTACTGTACCTGTTCCAATTCCTGTAGCCTGTGCCATCGCTGCGGGTGCACCACCCACAGGTACGAAGTGTACACTTCCTGATACGAGAACTCCTCCAAGTGTGATGAGGATCACGTATAGGAAATTGGCTGCCAGTACTCCTGCAATATCTATCATGCAGTCACCTCTTCATCTTCTTTGTATGGACCGTACTGGTTACGTGCGAATACTTCCAGTCTGCGGTTTCCTATTATCAGGATAAGTATGATTGCCAGTCCGGCAACTATTGACAGCCAGCCAATATTGGCACCCATTGAAGGGTCAAATATTGTAGTAATCCAGCCACTGAGGAATACGGTCATACCAAAAGCCAGTCCTGTTACAGGTCCACCGAATTTGGCGCAGAACCAGGAATTATCGATACCGTTTCTCAGTCCGCACTCTGCTTTTCTCACGATATTACCGGAGTTTGCGGCATTAAGCCCGGATCCGAATTCCACATTCTGGAATTCACGCTCTGCACCATAGTGCACATCCCCTGTGGAAGATCCGACCGCTCCTACTGTGATACCCCATATGAATGCAAGCAGGGTAAGCGGGAAAGGATGTCCGAGAACAGTTGTCATGAGATATGACACAACAAGGATACAAAATGTAGTAATATAGGCAAATCCCATCATAACAGGTACGTGTGAACGGACTATATCAAGATATACGGGTTGTCTGAATCTTTTCTGGCTTGCGCTCCTTCCCATATATGCAGTTGTTGCGTAAGTGCCATGTATACCGGCTGCAATGAGGGCTCCAACTGCGATGGCAAAGACCACTGACATACTGTAGGCGCTCATAAGCACCGATGCAGATGCACCTCCGACCGCTGCCAGTAAGGCATTGGAGGGTGGTTCACCTGAAATGGCTTTGTTAAAAATCCTGTGTGGATACATCATCTGGGGTGCCAGCTGTACCTGGGAGTTCGGGTTACTCTGAGAACCAACGTCGGATTCCAGATCTTCCGATGCACCGGCGATAGTTGCCGCTGCACCCATTAGTGCCAACACACCCATTCCTATGAGTGGTTCCATATCTTTTATCCTCCTTTTTAATTAATTATAATAAATCCATGTATTGCTGTAGAACAACTCTTTGGAGTTTGTTCCGTATGTTATGAATTATAACATAGACTCATCTAAGGTGGGTTTGGATTATTTAATATAATTCATAAACCTTTCGGATTTGTCTCCTGAAATCGATTATATTTCCCACATAAAGAGGGATTTGTTCAGCATATCAACAATTGGATCAATATGTTTATCACTTACCATAATTACATCAGAAATCATCAAAATCTAAATTCATATACGCCGTATCAATGGGAATGATGCTTTAACTGAACAGTACCTCTTTGCCTTACCAAAAAGACTATTTATCACTTGCAGAACAGTATTCTATATGATTGGTGCATCTTCCTTTGCAGCTCCGCTGCCAAAACTCGATGAGTATGTTGATTCTGTTGAACTCTATATTCCCAAACTTGGTGTATATGATGGAAGAACACTGGACAGGGAGCGGCTCTTTTCAATACTTGATGAATTATCCACCTGTGATCTGGAGACATCGATTCACGCTCCTTACTTTGCCGATGTGCCAACCTATCCTTCTGGTCTTGTGGTTAATACGGCAGCCATGGACAAACAGGATTTCAGACTCATGGAAGAGTCCATTGATCTTGCCGCAGAGATTGGTTCCCATGCTGTTGTCATTCATCCCGGTATCCAGAAGGGAGATTATGAAAAATCTTTCAACAAAATGATTGCAAACCTGAAAGAACTGGCCGCCTTTGCTTCGGACAGGAGTGTGGTACTGGGACTTGAAAATAAGGAAAATACAGCTCCTGATAATCTCTGCTGCGATGCAGAGGAAGTTGTAAGGGCAGTGCTTGAAGTTGATTCCCCCTCTCTTGGTATCACTTTTGATGTTGGTCATGCCAACCTGACCTGTAGGGGAGATTGTGGTCTGCTCAGGCATTTTGCACGACTCTTTGCAGAACATGTTGTCCATGTACACGTTCATGATAATCACGGAAAGTGCACGGGTGATTATTTCGGAGATGCACACCTTGGCCCGGGTGCGGGTTGTATTGATTATACCGTACTTGAAGAATTGTCGGGATTTGATGGAATATTCAATCTTGAAGTCTTTTCTCTGGATGATGTCATTGCGGGAAGGAATAAACTGGATGAAATATTTCCCTGAATTCACGGGATACAGGCCTTCCCTGTAGACGTTTCCTCTAGTTTTTTGATTTCATGCATGGATACCTGTGTGCAGAGGGGGATATTTTTACCTTGTTCCATTTTCTTATGGAAAAACTATTAAAACATTACAGCAATGAGTATTATAGTGGTTGCAATACACAGAAGGTATCAGCATGAATAGGTATGAAAAATTCAAGAAAATGGAAAACAAGACATACTCTGAAGTCAACAGGTACCTTAAATCTACAACTCATCTGACCGCGCGTGAATGGATGATTGCTCGTCTCTGTGCAGATTTCAAAAATGTATCCAACCATTCGGAAATGACCTGGATAGGTGAAAACCTGCCGGATATTGTGCCGTTTGCAGAAAGTCCGTATTCCAGGCAGGAAGTATCCAATGCTCATTCAGCCTTCAAGAAAAAAATCAGGCGCAGTGGGACAACTTTTTTTTATGCATATTATGCAGGTCTGATAGACCAGGAAGAAATCCTAACCATGATACATAGCATGATAGATGATATAGGAGAACTGCTCAAGATTGAAGGCGGGAAATTATCCGAATCCCATTCAGAGGAAGTGCAGCTATTGATTGCACAAGTCCTCAAAAATATCAATGAAGCAGAGGGATTTGAGTACTGATATTGTTAGCTATCTGGATTACACACGTGATGCAAAATATATGGTATTTATAATGTCGTATCATTCTCTCAATTGCCGAATATCTGTGGGCTCCTGTCAACCTCCTTTCCATTTATCCTGTTTCCCACAATTATCTGAGGGGAGCTCACAACTTTTTAATGGCAATATGTATTTATCATCCCTTTTTATAGTATAACCAATGACCCTCAGAGATTTTATTGACAGGATCCGTACTTCCGGCAGGCTTACCGTAATCAAAGAAAAGGTGAATGCCGAGTACGAGGCACCAATGATTGCAAAAAA